>JBIKWW010000010.1:0-20137 GCA_044356125.1 Acidimicrobiia bacterium | reverse complement strand
TCGTCGAGGTGGTCGTCGTCGGCAGCGGCGGAATCGTCGGACCCGCCGACTGGGCAGCCGCTGGGACGGTGCCGGCGAGCCCGACCCCCAGCCCGACCACCAGCCCGATCACCAGCCCGATGGCAAGCCCGGGGGCCGGCCCAGCGGCGAGCCCCGAGTGCGCCCCCGGGGCGCGGTTCCCCGGCGCACGGCGGCGGGCAGCGGGTCGGTGAGGCATCAGCGGAGGAACCGGCCGGCGTGGCCGACGGACGGACTCTAGGCCCCGGCCCCGGGCTCCCCGGAGGCGGCCGGACCCTCGGGCCCCGGCTCCTCCGGTGACGGGGAGGCTCCTCGCTCCTGGGAACCCCCTCCGGCCGGGCCGGACCGGCGCCCGAGGAGGTCCGTGGCGTCGAGGATCTCGTAGGCGTAGCCCTGCTCGGCCAGGAACCGCTGACGGTTGGCGGCGAAGCTCTGGTCGTTGGTGTCGCGCGAGACGATCGTGTAGAACACCGCCCCCTTGCCGTCCGACTTGGGGCGCAGCACCCGGCCCAGGCGCTGGGCCTCCTCCTGTCGGCTGCCGAAGGTGCCCGACACCTGGATGGCCACCGAGGCGTCGGGGAGGTCGATCGAGAAGTTGGCGACCTTCGACACGACGAGCCGGGTGATCTCGCCGCTCCGGAACTTCCCGTAGAGCTGCTCACGCTCCCGGGTGGGCGTCTTGCCGGTGATGATCGGGGCGTCGAGGTGGGCGCTGAGCGCGTCGAGCTGCTCCAGGAACTGCCCGATGATCAGGACCTGATCGCCCTCGTGGCGGGCCACGAGCTCCTCGACGACGGCGATCTTGGAGGCGGCCGTCGATCCGATGCGGTAGCTGACGTCGGGCTCGGCCAGGGCGTAGGCCATCCGCTCGTCGTCGGTGAGGGTGACACGCACCTCCACGCAGTGGGCGGGGGCGATCCAGCCCTGGCCCTCGAGATCCTTCCAGGGCTTGTCGAACCGCTTCGGCCCGATGAGCGTGAACACGTCGCGCTCCTGGCCGTCCTCCCTGATGAGCGTGGCCGTGAGGCCCAGGCGGCGGCGGCTCTGGATGTCGGCCGTGGCCCGGAAGACCGGAGCCGGCAGCAGGTGCACCTCGTCGTAGAGGATCAGGCCCCAGTCCTGGGCGTCGAACAGGTCCAGGTGGCGGTACTCGCCCTTCACCTTGGAGATCATCACCTGGTAGGTGGCGATGGTGACGGGGCGGATCTGCTTGCGCTCGCCGGAGTACTCACCGATGTCGTCGGGCGTGAGCGTGGTCCGGCGCAGGAGCTCGTCGCGCCACTGCCGGGCGGACACGGTGTTGGTCACGAGGATGAGGGTGGTGGCCGAGGCGCGGGCCATGGCCGCCATTCCCACGAGGGTCTTCCCGGCGCCGCAGGGCAGCACCACGACCCCGCTGCCCCCGGCCCAGAAGGCGTCGACCGCCTCCCGCTGGTAGCTGCGCAGCTCGAACCCGCCACCGGCCTCGTCGAGCGCGATGTCGAACGCCGTGCCGTCGACGTAGCCGGCGAGGTCCTCCGCCGGCCACTCGACCTTGATGAGGGCCTGCTTCAGACGCCCCCGGTCGGCGGGCTGGACCCGGACCAGGCCGGGGCCGACGGTCTCGCCCAGCAGGGGGGCGACGTGCTTGTTGCGCCGCACCTCCGCCAGCACGGCGTCGTCGGTGCTGCGCAGCACGAAGCCGAAGAGCGGGTCGTTCTCCAGCACCAGGCGCCCGTAGCGGCCGATGGTGTCGACGATGTCGAGCAGCAGGGCGCGGGGGATGTCGTACCGGGAGAACTGGAGCAGCGCGTCGACGCACTCCTCGGCGTCGTGCCCGGCGGCCCGGGCGTTCCACAGGGCCAGCGGGGTGATCCGGTACGTGTGCACGTGCTCGGGCGCCCGCTCCAGCTCGGCGAACGGGGCGATGGCGGCCCGGCAGGCCGACGCGTCGGGATGGTCCACCTCGAGCAGCAGCGTGCGGTCCGACTGGACGATGAGCGGTCCGGAAGTCACTGCTCCCAGGGTACGGGACGGGGTCTGACAGCGCGCGCCCCCGACCGGCGCGCCGCCACCAGACTGGCGCCCGTGAACGAGTTCCCCGTCAGCCCCGTGCGCGACCGGCTCTACAGCGCCGACGAGCTCCTCGGCGGGTTCGACCCGGCCGTGCCGCGGTCGTGGCTCGACACGCTCGACGGGCGGACCTACCGGGCGACGGTCGCCGCCGGCGTCCCCTTCCCTCGTCGGGCCGAGACCGGGATGCTGCGCGCCCTGCACGACCACGCCATCGGCGCCGCCCTCCACGAGCGCCTCGACGATCACCCCGCCGTCGCCATCATGGGCGGCCACCGGATGGTCCGCGGCAGCGACGAGTACCGCACGGTGGCCCAATTGGCCCGCCGTCTGGCCGACGCCGGCTTCATCGTGCTCTCGGGAGGCGGACCGGGGGCGATGGAGGCCACGCACCTCGGAGCCCGCCTGGCCGGGGCGGCCGACGCCGAGCTCGACGGCGCCATCGGCCACCTCGCAGCGCTGCCGGAGTTCCCCGATGTCGCCGGGATCGTGGCCGACGACGGCACCGTCGACCCGGGCGTCGCCGACGAGCTGCACCGCTGGCAGGTCCCGGCCTTCGAGGTCGCCGCCACCACCGCCGCCGGGGCCGGGCCGAGCGTGGCCGTGCCGACCTGGCACTACGGGCACGAGCCGCCGACACCGTTCGCCCTCGAGATCGCCAAGTACTTCCAGAACTCGGTGCGCGAGGACGGGCTGCTCGCCGTCGCCCACCACGGCGTGGTCTTCGCGCCGGGTGGCCCCGGGACCATCCAGGAGGTCTTCCAGGACGCCGCCCAGAACGCCTACCGCAGCTACGGGCCGGGTGGGACGAGAGTGACCTCGCCCATGGTGTTCCTCGACCTCCACGGAGCCTGGACGGTCGAGCGTCCCGTCCTCGACGCGCTCGCCTACGTCCTCGGCCGGGAGCGCTACCGCCGCTTCGTGCACGTCTGCACCGAACCGGGCCCGGCCGTCGACTTCCTCCTGCGGACGCCGCCGGCACCCTGACCGGGCACCCGGCACGACCACCCGGCCGCATGACCCGGCCGGGTGCGGCAGGCCGGGACGGCCATGACGGACGTCACCATCCCGGTTCGTTCGGCGACGCCCGGGGGTGCCAACCTGTCCGGACGGTGAACGCCAGGGGTGGGCACCGTCCCGGGGAGGACCGTGAACACCGAAGACCAGCACCAACGACGGGATCCGGGCTCGGGGCTCGCGCTGTCGCCCCAGGAGTTCCGCCTGCTGCTCGTCGGGCTGATCATCACGCTGTTCCTGTCGGCGCTCGACAACACGATCGTGGGGACGGCGATGCCCACGATCGTCGGGGAGTTCGGCGGACTGGCCCGCTACACGTGGGTGACCACCGCCTACATCATCACGTCGACCATCTCGACGCTCGTGCTCGGCAAGCTGTCGGACCTGTACGGCCGCCGGAAGGTGTACCTGCTCACCATCGGCGGCTTCCTGGCCGCCTCGGCCCTGTGCGGCATGGCGCAGAACATGGACCAGCTGATCGCCTTCCGGGCCCTCCAGGGCCTCGGTGGGGGCGGGATCATGGGCCTGACCTTCTCGATCATCGGCGACGTCGTCCCCATGCGCGACCGGGGTCGCTACTTCGGGCTCTTCACCGGCGTGTTCGCTCTTGCCGGCGTGGCCGGCCCCCTCGTCGGCGGTGTCATCGTGGACCACACCTCCTGGCGCTGGATCTTCTACGTGAACCTGCCGCTCGGTCTGCTGGCCATCACGATGGTGGTGCGCACCCTGAAGCTCCCGCACATCCCTCGCACGGTCCGCCTCGACGTGCTCGGGGCGGTGCTGCTGTCGGCAACCATCTGCGCGCTGATGATCCCGCTCGAGTTCGGTTCGACCGAGGGCTGGACGTCGCCCGGGATCCTAATCTCCTTCGCAGCCGCCGTGCTGCTGCTCACCGGCTTCGTCTGGCAGGAACGGCGGGCGCCCGAAGCGATCCTCCCGCCGCGTCTGTTCAACCACGACATCGTGCGGACCTCCATGCTGCTGGCCCTGCTGACCGGCGCCGTGATGATGACGGGCAGCCTGTTCATCTCCATGTGGTTCCAGTTCGTGCGGTTCATGTCGCCCACCGAGGCGGGCCTGTCGACCATGCCGGTGATGATCGGGATCACGGTCTCGTCGGCCGTCACGGGACGGCTCATCTCGAAGTGGGGCGTCTACAAGCGGTTCCCGCTGATGGGTCTGCCGCTCCTGCTGGCCGGCTACCTGCTCACCACCCGGATCGGGCCGGACACCCACGTCGTCTTCCTGTCCTTCGCCATGCTCCTCATGGGCCTCGGCATGGGCCTCACCATGCCGACGATCTCGATCGCCAACCAGAACTCCGCCGACCCGCGTGATCTCGGCATCGCCACCTCGGCGGGCAACTTCTTCCGCAACCTGGGGTCGGCCATCGGGCTCGCCGCCTACGGCTCGATCTTCAACGCCGTGGCCCGCAGCGAGCTGCGCGCCAACCTGCCCGCCGATCAGCAGCAGGGCGACGTGCTGTCCATCATCCGCCAGCCCGGTCGTGTCGAGCAGATGAGCCAGCCCGTCATCGACGCCATCCACGAGGCCATCAGCCGCGGTGTCGTCCGGGTCTTCGAGGTCTCCTGTGTCGTGCTCGTCGCCTGCTTCGCCGTGGCGCTGGTGCTGCGGGAGGAGCCCCTGCGGCGCCTCAGCGGCGTCGAGATGCGCCAGATGGCCGCCGAGTAGCCCCGAGTAGCCCCGAATAGCCCCGAGTAGCCCCGAGTAGCGCGACCGGGCGGACCCGCCGGGCAGAGCCCGTCACGCAGGCCACCCGGGAGCGGACCGGACCTACCGGCCCCGGGAGCGCACCAGCAGCTCGGCGGTGGCGAGCGCGGCCCGGCTCGGGCTCATGGCGGTCGCCCGTCCGTCGGCCGTCGCCACCCCCTCCTGCCACGTCGCCGCCGCGTCACGGGCCCGGGCCGGGATGCGCAGCATCCGGTCCGAGGTGGCCTCGACCACCACGTCGATGCCCTCGCCGTCGGGCGCCGGGAGGAACCCGGCGTCACGCAGGGTCGTCATCAGCTTGCGGGGGGGCTCCCCCGTGACCGCCACCGTCGGCGCGATCACCCGCACGTCGAGCTTGGCCAGCTTGCGGTGACGGGTGATCTCGGCGAGCAGGGCCGGGTCGTCCGTCCGCAGGTAGCTCTGCGCAGCGCCGATCCGGACCCGGCCGTGACGACGGCCGACGTCGGTGACGAGCACCCGCAGTGCCTGGGGGACGGCGGGGCGTGCGTGCGCGTCGAGGAACGCCAGGATGCCCTCCACCGTCCGGCCCCGGTCGAAGGCCCGCCGCAGGGACGCGTCGGTGAAGCGCAGGACGCTCACGGCGCTGCGCGAGACCGGGTCGGCCAGCAGGGCCAGCTCACCCGCCACCGGGGGGTCGAGCTCCGAGGGGGCGATGGCCGTGAGGTCGGCCTGGACCGTGAAGGTGGACACCGCCGGCGGGAACAGCCCGGCCGCGTGCGACACCAGCTCGTCCTCGTCGGCCCCACCCAGCAGCACCCCGAGCCCCGGGGTGGGCAGCCCGCCGGCCAGCAGCCCGAGCAGCGAGGCCATGGCGAGCGTCCCCGTCACCCGCTCGGCCGGGTCCATCGGCTCCTCGCCCGGCGACCAGTCCTCGCCGCCTTCGAACTCACCGTTGGCGACGACGGCGAGGATCGACGGCGGGGCATCCAGGCGGGTCGCGGCGTCGGCCCAGCGGCGCAGCAGCCTCGCCCGGCGGCGCACCGAAGCCGGGCCCCCGAGGGGGTCGGCCAGGGGCGGCACCGGCTTGTCGTGATGGTCACGCGTCCCGGCGCGCCACACCTCGATGCCGGAGAGGGCCCAGGCCCGGACGAGCTGCACCCAGCGACGCGCAGCCGGGCGCTCCAGCCAGGCGCGCCCCTCCGCCGTCACCTGCACGGGACCCACGAACGAGCCGGCGATCAGGCCGGCGGCGTGGGCGAGCTCGAGCAGGCGGGCCGCATCGGGGTCGGCCACGTGCAGCTCCCGGGCCATCGCCCGGACCTCCTTGACCGGCACCCCACCGTTGCGGAGCCCCTGCAGGGGCTGCTCGGCGAGCCGCACGACGATCGCGCTGACGCGGTCGGTGACCTCCACCGGCGAGAGCGTCGTGAGGCCGGCGAGGAGGGCACGCTCCTCCCGGCCAGCCGCCGTCACCTGGGGCGGCGACAGCATGAAGCGGGTCAGCGGCGCCCCGCCGCGCACGACGAGGGCCACCTCGCGGGGCAGTTCGACGAGGTCGTTGCCGTACGGGACGAGCAGCCCGGTCTCGAGCAGCCGCCGCACCGGTGGCGGGAGCTGGCTCCGCACGAACCGGTGCGTGGCGATCGGGACCATGCCCCCGGCCCGGTCGATGGCGGCGATGACGTCGAAGGCCCCCTCGCCGGCCTCGTGCAGGAGCCGCTCGATGCGACCCGGAGCCCGGAGGTCGTCCACCACGAGGCGGAGCTGACCGACCTTGCCGGCCACGATCGGCACCCCGAGAGTCGAGGCGAGCTCGGTCAGGTCCTGCTTGGTGAGCCGGTCGAGGGCGCTGCTCAGGGGCTGGCGCAGACCCAGCGGGGGGCCCAGCGTGCGCAGCACCGCCGGGATGGCGATGATCCGCCCGTCGACGCGCTCGACGAGCGCATGCAGTCGCAGACGCTCCACCACGGCGTCGAGCTCGTCGAGCGGCGGCGGCTCCTGGGCCAGGGCGGCGACGGCCACGAGCGTGGTCTCACCCCCGGCCAGGGCGACTCCCGCCAGCACCTGCAGCGCCGCCCGGTCGAGCCGGCCGACGGCGCTGTGCACGGCGTAGGGAGCCGTCGCCCGGGCCACGATCTCGTCGATGGACCGCGGGGCGGGCGCCCCCAGCTCGGGGCGGACCGTCAGCAGGACGGCAAGGTCGTGCTCGTTCCAGCGTCGCAGCGATTCGGCCAGGCCCACCCGGGCGACCCTACGCGCCGGGCGGCGTCAGTCGGCGCGGGCCGGCCGGTGGGCGAAGAGCACCTTGTTGAAGATGGCGAACTTGGCGACCCACATCACGCCGTAGGTGAACAGCGAGATGAGCTGCAGGCCGAGCGTCTGCAGCCCCTTGGAGTCCGTCGCGGCCACGACGTGCTCCTCGCCGAAGTTGATCACGACCACCGAGATCAGGTACTGGCCCACGGAGATCACCCAGAACGGGACGATCTCCTTCCAGAGGTGGCTCTTGCCGTTGCGACCCCACACCCAGGCCCGGTTCAGGTAGTAGCTGGGGATCGTGCTCGCGATCACGGCGACGGTCTGGGAGGCCGAGGCCGACAGGTGCAGCACGCCATAGCAGAAGCCCAGCACGGCGAGGCTGACCACGATGGCGACGGCCGACACGGCGGCGTAACGGATGCCCCGCTTGCCGCCCTCGCTGCGGAGGAAGCTGACCAGGCGACCGGGCGAGACCTTCAAGGCCGCTGAGCCTAGGTCGGTGGTGACCGTGGCGGACGCGGCCGCGGTGTGGGTGGTGGTGGCGGACACGATGCTGGTCCTGATCGGCAGGAGGGACCCACGGGTGAAGTCCCGGGGGGCATGGAGTCTGACCGGATCCGGGTGCCGGACCGCGCATGCCCGGCCGCCGCGCACGCCCGGCCGCCGGGGTTTCCCGCCGGGACCGCCAAGATGGAGCCCATGACGGCGCTGGACGATCTGCTCGAGCTGCTCGACGTCGAGGCCATCGAGGTGAACCTCTTCCGCGGCGTGAGCCCGGAGGAGGACCGCGTCCGGGTCTTCGGTGGCCAGGTCGCCGCCCAGGCGCTGGTGTCGGCCGGGCGGACGGTTCCCGCCGGGCGGCGGGTGCACTCCCTGCACGCCTACTTCCTGCGCCCCGGCGACCCCAAGGTGCCGATCCTCTACCAGGTCGACCGGATCCGGGACGGAGGGTCCTTCACCACCCGGCGCACCGTGGCCATCCAGCACGGTGAGGCGATCTTCCACCTGTCGGCGAGCTTCCACGTCGACGAGGAAGGCCCCGCCCACCAGCGGCCGATGCCCGCCGCGCCGGACCCCGACACGCTCCCGACGTTCGGGGAGCGCTACGGGCACCTGGCCGACCGCATCCCGTGGGTCGGCCGACCGCGGCCCATCGATTCGCGCACCGCCGGGGACCGGCCCAACGCCCTCTCGGGCGGGACGACGTCCACGCCCCGAGAGCCCCGCCAGCAGGTCTGGTTCAGGCCCGACGGTCCCCTGCCCGATGATCCGCTCGTGCACGCCTGCGTCGTCGCCTACGCCTCGGACCAGTCCCTGCTCGACTCGATCTTCTTCGCCCACGGCTACAACTGGGACTCCGGCACCGTGCAGGGCGCCAGCCTGGACCACGCCATGTGGTTCCACCGCCCGTTCCGGGCCGACCAGTGGCTGCTCTACGACACCGAGTCCCCGGCCTCCTTCGGCGCGCTCGGGCTCGCCCGCGGGGAGATCTACACCTGCAGCGGCGACCTGGTCGTGTCCGTCGTGCAGGAGGGCCTGATCCGCCCGATCCACCCCGGAGCCCGCCGATGACGCTTCCGTCCGCCTCGCCGACGCACCCACGCGCCGGGCACCGACGGACCCCCGCCGTGCCGGGTTTCGCCGCCGGGCCGGGTTTCGCCGCCGGGCTGGTCCTCGTCACCGGGCTGGTCCTCGTCACCGGAATGGGCCCCGTCGGAACGGGCCCGGTCGGAGCCGCCACGGCCGGTGCACCCCGGCAGGTTGCCCCGGTGGCCCAGCTCGACCCCGGCCCGACGTCGTTCCGGCTCACTCCGGTCGGGCGCGCCGACCGTCCGGTCCAGGTGCTCATCCGCCCCGGCGAGACGACCCGCTGGGTGGTCGAGCAGCGCGGGACCCTGCGTCAGCTCACCGCCGCCGGCAACGGCCCCCTGGCACTGGACGTGCGCCGGGAGGTCTCCACCGGCAACGAGCAGGGCCTGCTCGGCGCCGCCTTCAGCGGCGACGGATCCCTCCTGTACGTCAATCTCACCGACGCCGACGGCGACACCGAGATCCGCGAGTACCGCTGGCTCGCCGCCACCCGACGGGCCGACCCCGCCAGCAGCCGTCTGCTCCTGCGCGTCGAGCAGCCCTACGCCAACCACAACGGTGGTGGCCTGCACGTCGACTCGCAGGGGCTGCTGTGGATCGCGCTCGGCGACGGCGGGTCGGCCGGCGATCCCAAGGGCTCCGGCCAGGACCGCCGCAGCCTGCTCGGCAAGATCCTGCGCATCGACCCGCGCCCGGCCGCCGACGGGTCGGCCCCGTACCGGATCCCGCCCGGCAACCCGTGGGCCGACGGCCGCGAGGGCCGGCCCGAGGTGTGGGCCTGGGGGCTGCGCAACCCCTGGCGGTTCGAGGTGGACGAGGCCGGGGGGAGGGTGGTGATCGGCGACGTCGGCCAGAACGAGGTGGAGGAGCTCGACGTCGTCCCGCTCGACGCCATGGCCCCCAACTTCGGCTGGAACCGCCGCGAGGGGACCCGTCCGTTCCGGGGCGGCGAGCGGCCCGACGGGGCTGTCGATCCGGTCTGGGAGGCCGCCCACGACGACGGCTGGTGCTCGATCACCGGCGGGATCACCTACCGCGGCCGGGCGCTTCCCGCCCTGCGGGGACGCCACGTCTTCGGCGACTTCTGTCAGGGTGAGCTGATGGCGCTCGAGCGGGCCACCAACACCTCGTGGCGGGCGTACCGTCTGAACGTGGCGGTCAAGCAGCCGAGCAGCTTCGCCCTCGACGCCGACGGTGAGCTCCTGGTGACCTCCCTGTCGGGCCGTGTCTACCGGTTGGTCGCCCGATGAACGGGTCGGTGAACGGGCCGTTGCAGGGATCGGGGAGGGGCACCGCCTACCTCGTCTACGACGACCGGTGAAGGTTCTGACGCGCCAGCGCGGCCTTGGTCAAGGCCATCGACCGGTCACACCAGCTGGGCATCGTGGGGTTCACCCACCCGCTGACGACTGAGCTGCTGACCCTGCCCGAGGAGGTGCTCGGGGCGAGCATGCACGTGGTCGCTCCCGACGGCTCGGTGGCCAGTGGGGCGGACGCGCCCGTGGCGCTGCTGTGCGCCCTCCCCCGCCCGTGGCGCTGGATCGGCGCGGCGGCCCGTCGCGTGCGCCCGCTCGGATGGGCGATCGGACGCCTCTACCTGTCGGTGGCCGCCCGGCGGGGCCGTCTGGCCCGTCTGGTCCCCGACTGCGAGCCCGTGGCGCTCATTCCCCGACCGTGACGCCCGGACCTTGACGAGCCCACCGGGCCCCGGACGGAGCCCGGACCTTGACGAGCCCACCGGGCCCCGGACGGAGCCCGGACCTTGACGAGCCCACCGGGCCCCGGACGGAGCCCGGACGCGCCACGGCCGCCCGCACCCCGTGAGGGATGGGGCGGCCGTGGCAGCGGGCGGGGTGATCAGGCGAGGGCGCCGCAGCAGGTCTCGACGAGCAGCCGGGTGACCGTGTAGGGATCCATGTTGGCGTTCGGACGGCGGTCCTCCATGTAGCCCTTCTTGTCGATGGACACCTGGAGGGGGATGCGCACGGAGGCGCCACGGTTCGACACGCCGTAGGAGAACTTGTTGTACGGAGCCGTCTCGTGATGGCCCGTCAGGCGGCTCTCGATGTCGTGGCCGTAGCCCTTGATGTGCAGGTCCACCTTCTGGCCGAGGGCCTTGCAGGCCTTCTCGATGGCGGCCAGGCCACCGTCCTCGCGCATGGCGACGGTCGAGAAGTTGGTGTGGGCGCCGGCGCCGTTCCAGTCGCCCTTCTGGGGCTTGGCGGCGAAGGAGATCACGATGTCGAAGTCCTCGGCGATGCGGTGCAGCAGCCAGCGGGCGACGTACAGCTGGTCGGACACGGCGAGCGGGCCGAGGGGGCCGACCTGGAACTCCCACTGGCCGGGCATGACCTCGGCGTTGGTGCCCGAGATCTGCAGACCGGCGTCCAGGCAGGCCTGGGTGTGGGCCTCGATGACCTCACGGCCGACGACCTTGCCGGTGCCCACGCCGCAGTAGTACGGGCCCTGGGGTCCGGGGAAGCCGCCGTCGTTGGTGAAGCCGAGGGGCCAGCCGTTCGGGCGGAGCATCGTGTACTCCTGCTCGATGCCGAACCACGGATCCTGCTTGGCGTACTTCTTGGCGGCCTTGGCGCAGGCGGCGCGGGTGTTGGTCGGGTGCGGCGACATGTCGGCCAGGAGCACCTCGCACATCACCAGGATGTTGTTGCCGCCCCGGATCGGGTCCGGGCACTGGAAGACGGGTCGCAGCACGCAGTCCGACTTGTCACCGGTGGCCTGCTCGGTCGAGGAGCCGTCGAACCCCCAGATGCCGGGCTGGGACCCGTCGGCGATGATCTTGGTCTTCGAGCGAAGGCCCGGGGTTGGCTGGGCTCCGTCGATCCAGATGTATTCGGCTTGGTACGGCACGGTGTCCTCTCGGGGGGTTGGAGTGGGAGGGTGGAAGAGCGACGCGGAGAGCGTGATCGTGCACGCTCCCGCAGCGGCGTTTCACCGCCGTTGCCCCTCTGTGAACGGCATGTGAACTGGCGTGCGGGGGGCCGCCCGGCTGATGCGGGGAACCGGTCGAGCGGGAGAAACTGTCACCGTGAGCGACAACGACGACGACCTGACGATCTCCCGGTCCGGCTCCGAAGGGCGCCTGCGCCACATCGACTACGTCATGCGCACGGCCGAGGAGCGCGGCGTCCGGTTCGTGCAGCTGTGGTTCACCGACGTGCTGGGGTTCCTGAAGAGCTTCGCCATCACCCCGGCCGAGCTCGAGACGGCGATGCTCGAGGGGCTCACCTTCGACGGGTCGGCGATCGACGGGTTCTCCCGGCTCATCGAGAACGACATGCTGGCCATGCCCGACCCCGACACCTTCGAGCTGCTCCCGTGGCGCTCCGAGGAGCCGGTGGCCCGCATGTTCTGCAACATCACCGACCTCGACGGGAAGCCGTTCTTCGGCGATTCCCGCCAGGTGCTGCGGCGGGCGCTGGACCGGGCCGGGGCCGCCGGGTTCCGCTTCTACGCCAGCTCCGATCTCGAGTTCTTCTACTTCGAGTCGGGGAAGCCGAACGGTCCGCCGGTGCCCCTCGACTCGTCGACGTTCTTCGACCTCTCGGCCGCGGATGCTGCCGGCGACATCCGCCGCCGGACGATCTCCCACCTCGAGGCCCTCTCCATCCCGGTCCGCTACTCCCATCACGAGGAGGCCCCGGGCCAGCAGGAGATCGACCTGCGCTACACCGATGCGCTCACCATGGCCGACGCCATCATGACCAGCCGGCTCGTCGTGAAGGAGGTCGCCCAGGAACGCGGCATCCACGCCAGCTTCATGCCCAAGCCGATCGCCGGGATCCAGGGCTCGGGGATGCACACGCACCTCTCGCTGTTCAGGGGTGACGACAACGCCTTCGCCGACCCGGGCGATCCTCGCGGCCTGTCCCCCGTCGGCCAGGCGTTCCTGGCCGGGGTGCTGCGCCACGCCCGGGAGATCACGGCGGTCACGAACCAGTGGGTCAACTCCTACAAGCGCCTGGTGGTCGGCTACGAGGCGCCGGTCTACGTCACGTGGGCCCGCTCCAACCGCTCGGCGCTGGTGCGGGTCCCCCGGCCGAAGAACGCCAAGGAGACGTCGGTCCGCATCGAGTACCGGGCGCCCGATCCGGCCTGCAACCCCTACCTCGCCTACACGGTGCTGCTGGCCGCCGGGCTCCGGGGCATCGAGCAGGGCTACGAGCTCCCCGGGGAGCTGGTCGAGAACCTCACCGACATGACCCCGGCCGAGGCCCGTCGTCGGGGCATGGAGATCCTGCCGTCGTCGCTGGCCGAGGCCGTCGACGTGATGGAGAGCTCCGAGCTCGTGCAGGACGCTCTGGGCGAGCACGTCTTCGAGTGGTTCATCAGGAACAAGCGGGCGGAGTGGTCGGCCTACAAGACCCACGTCAGCCAGTTCGAGCTCGAGCGGTACCTCCCCAGCCTCTGAGGTGACGCCGTGGTGCAACCCTTCCTCCTGTTTCCCGAGCAGCCGCCGCCCCAGCTGGTGCAGACGCTCGACCTCGGCGGCCACCGCTGGGTGGGCGTGGGCTCACCGGCGACGGCCAACCGACTCGAGCCCGACGAGGGTTGGAACGGGGCGATCATCGCCGCCGACGCCGACCCCGAAGGGGCGTGGGCGCTGTGCCGCACCCTGCGCAAGCGGGACGTCCCCCTGGCCCCGCTGCTGGTGCTCGTCACCGGTGCCCAGCTCGGGGACCTGGCCCTGCGCGAAGAGCTCTTCGACGACTTCTGCCTGACGCCGTTCCACCAGAAGGAGCTGGAGGCGAGGCTGTCGCACCTCCTGTGGCGATCGGGCAAGGCGGCCCGGCCGGAGCTCGTCGAGTACGGCCCGCTGGTGCTGAACCTGGAGACGTACCAGGCGATGGTCGAGGGGCAGCCGCTCGTGCTCACCTACATGGAGTACGAGCTGCTGAAGTTCCTCGCCACCCACCCGGGCAAGGTGTTCACCCGGGAGACGCTGCTCTCCCGGGTGTGGGGCTACGAGTACTACGGCGGGGCCCGGACGGTCGACGTCCACATCCGCCGCCTGCGGGCGAAGCTCGGCGAGGAGCACAACCTCATCCAGACGGTGCGCTCCGTCGGTTACCGCTTCGGCCAGTCCCGCTGGGGCTCGTAGGTCCGGGCGGCCGACCCGATCACGGGACGGGGCGCCGCCTCACCCGGCGATGAGCAGGCGGCGGACGTCGTCCTCCGCGTCGCCCGTCACGAGCACGATGACCTCGTCGCCGGCCTGCATCGTCGTCTCGCCGCGAGGCACCATCACGTGTCGCTCCCGGATGACCGCCACCACGGTGGAGTCGCGCGGGATCGCCAGTTCGGCGATGGACCTCCCGAGCGCCGGGGAGTCCGGCGCGAGCGTGACCTCGACGAGGCGGGCCTGCCCGTCGCCGAGCTGGAGCAGGCGGACCAGCGTGCCAACCGACACGGCCTCCTCGACCATCGCCGAGAGCTGGTGGGGGGTCGAGACGGCGACGTCGACCCCCCAGGATTCGTTGAACAGCCAATGGTTCTTGGGGTTGTTCACCCGAGCCACGACACGGGGAACGGCGAACTCCTGCTTGGCCAGCAGCGAGATCACGAGGTTGTCCTCGTCGTCACCGGTGGCCGCGACCACGACGTCGACGGTCTCCAGGCCGCAGCGACGCAGGGCGGCGAGCTCGCAGGCGTCGGCGCTCACCCACGTGACGTCGACCTCGGCCCGCTTGCGGGCGACCACGTCGGGATCGGCCTCGAGCAGGAGCACCTCGTGACCGGCCTCCTTCAGGTCGGCGGCGATGAACGTGCCGACGGCTCCGGCTCCGGCGATGGCGACCTTCATGTCAGTGCTCCCCGGGGTTGGCCAGCGCGTGCTCGAACGCCTCGGCCGCGGCGGCGGCCACCAGGCAGTGGAGGCGGTCGCCCTCCTGGCCCTTCGTCTCGGGCGTCAGCATCTTCGCCTGCCCGGCTCGGGACACGGCGATCACCCGGTAGTCGGGCTCGTGGTTCAGCTCGGCCAGGCGACGGCCCGCCCAGACGGCGGGCATCTCCAGGGTGACCATGCTGAGCTGACCGGACTGATCCGTCCAGTTGGTCGACGTGACCCCGAGCAGGCGTCGCATGATCTGGTCGGTCGTCCACGCCACGGTGGCCACCGTGGGGATGCCGAGCTTCTGGTAGATGGCGGCCCGCTGGGGGTCGTAGATCCGGGCGACGACGACCGGTACCTCGAAGGTCTCCTTGGCGATGCGGGCCGAGAGGATGTTCGTGTTGTCGCCGTTGGTGACGGCGGCGAAGGCCCCGCAGCGCTCGATGCCGGCTCCGACGAGCGTGGCCCGGTCGAACCCGAGCCCGACGTGGGTGGTTCCGCCGAAGCCCGCCGGCAGCCGGCGGAACGCCCGGGCCTGCTTGTCGACCACAGCGACCGAATGGCCGGCCTCGCTGAGCTGGGTCGCCAGGCCGGTTCCCACCCGACCGCACCCGAGGATGATCACGTGCACGATGGGTGAGTCGATCACGTCCGACCCTCCCGCACAAGCCCCCGGGCCCGGAACGGACCTGTCGCACGCGTCACCACCGCGCGTCGGAGCCCGTCGGAGCCCCTCGGAGCCCCGCCACGCCCACCTCGCCCCCACCTCGCCCCCACCTCGCCCCCACCCGGCCCACCACCGAGGTCCGTCAGGGGCCCCGGACCTACAATGTCGGCTCGTGGCGTCGTTGCTCAAGCGGGTGATGGTGGGGAGGCCGATCGCATCGGCCGACGCCGAGCACCAGTTGCTCCCCAAGCGCATCGCGCTCCCGGTCTTCTCGTCGGACGCGATCTCCTCCACCGCCTACGCCACGGGCGAGATCCTGCACGTGACGGCCATCGGCGCCGGGACGTCGCTCGCCGTGGGCACCACCAAGCTGGTGCCGATCTCGATCGGGGTGGCCATCCTCCTGGCGATCGTCGTGTCGAGCTACCGCCAGACGATCTTCGCCTACCCCCGCGGCGGGGGTTCCTACGTCGTGTCGCGGGAGAACCTCGGCCGGGGACCTTCGCTCGTGGCGGCGGCGTCGATGCTGATCGACTACATCCTCACGGTCGCGGTCTCCATCGCCGCCGGTGTCGAGGCACTGATCTCGATGCACCGACCCCTGCTCGAGCACCGGGTCACGCTCTGTCTCGTGATGATCGCGGTCATGACGCTGGCCAACCTGCGCGGGCTGCGCGAGTCCGGCGCCGTGTTCGCCCCGCCCACCTACCTCTACATCGCCATGCTCGGGCTCCTGCTCGCCACGGGGATGTGGAAGCACGTCACCGGGTCACTCGAGGCGCTGCCGTTCAACGCCGAGATCGCCGAGGAGGGGCTGCTCGAGAACGGCGGCAACGTCCAGCTCTTCATCGTGCTGAAGGGCTTCGCATCGGGGGCCGTGGCGCTCACCGGGGTGGAGGCCATCGCCGACGGCGTGCCCGTCTTCAAGCGACCCCAGGCCCGGAACGCGGCAGCCACCATGGTCGCCATGGGCTGCATCCTCGGTTCGCTGTTCTTCGGGACGGCGCTGCTGGCGTCCCAGATGAAGCCCGTGCCCTCGGTGGAGAAGACGGCCGTTGCGCAGATGGGGGAGGGGCTGTTCGGCAACGGCATCCTGTTCGTGGTCCTGCAGGTGTCGACGTTCGCCATCCTCACCCTGGCCGCCAACACGGCCTATGCCGACTTCCCCCGCCTCGCCCAGTTCATCGCCCGGGACGGCTACCTCCCCAAGCAGTTCGTGAACCTCGGTGACCGGCTCGTGTTCTCCAACGGCATCCTGATCCTGGCCGGGGCGGCCTCGCTGCTCGTGGTGGTGTTCGGAGGCGTCACCACCGCCCTGATCCCCCTCTACGCCGTCGGCGTCTTCACCGCCTTCACCCTGAGCCAGGCCGGCATGTACCGCCATCTGCGGCGGACGCGCCCCCGGCACTGGAAGCTCAAGTCGACCACGAGCGGGTTCGGTGCCATCGTCACCTCCTGCGTGCTGGTCATCGTCGCGGTGACCAAGTTCACCGACGGCGCCTGGGTCCCCCTCGTCGTGCTCCCCATGTTCATCACGTTCTTCGTGGCCGTGCACCGGCACTACCAGCGTGTGAACGAGGCGCTCACGGTCGCCCCCGACATGGTCCGCCACGAGGCCCTCAACCACACCGTGGTGGTGCTCGTCGGCCGCATCCACAAGGGCGTCATCAAGGCCGTCGACTACGCCGAGAGCCTGCGGCCCAAGCACCTGATCGCCCTCTCGGTGGTGAGCGACGATGCCGAGGCGACCAAGGTCGAACGGTCGTGGCGCGAGTTCCGCATGCGGGTGCCGCTCGAGACCTACCACTCCCCGTACCGCGACCTGGTGGGCTCGGTGGAGCGCTACATCACCGAGCTCGACGACCGATGGCGCAACGACACCATCACCGTCGTGATCCCCGAGTTCGTGAACCAGCACTGGTACCAGAACGTGCTGCACAACCAGACGGCCCTGCGCCTCAAGGGTGCGCTGCTGTTCCGTGAGGGTGTGGTGGTGATCTCGGTTCCCTACCACCTCGACTCCGCTGACGCCGTGCAGCACCGGGCCCGGGTGCGCCAGGCCGGGGTCGAGGTCGTCAACGACCTCCGCCTCGACGCCGATCCCGACCACCACTGACGCTTCGCGTCGGACCGCCTCCGTACCGCCTCCGTACCGCCTCGGAACCGCCTCCCCTGCGAGAGGCGTAAGGTGCCCGGACGTGGCCTCGGTCCTGAAGCGCCTGCTCGTCGGGCGACCCATCGCTTCCTCGGAGTCCGAGCACTAGCTCCTCTCCAAGAAGATCGCCCTGCCGGTCTTCTCATCCGACGCCATCTCCTCCACGGCGTACGCCACGGGCGAGATCCTCCACGTGACGGCGATCGGGGCGGGCACCTCGCTCGCCGTCGGCACCACCAAGCTGATCCCGATCGCGATCGCCGTGGCGATCCTGCTGACGGTCGTGTCGATCAGCTACCGCCAGACGATCTTCGCCTACCCCTCCGGCGGCGGGTCCTACATCGTGTCCCGCGAGAACCTGGGCGACAGCGCGTCGCTCGTGGCCGCCGCCTCGCTGCTGGTCGACTACGTGCTCACCGTCGCCGTGTCGATCGCCGCCGGGGTGGAGGCGCTCGTGTCGATGAACCGCGACCTGCTGCCCTACCGCGTCGAGATCTGCCTCGGCCTCATCCTCCTGATGACCCTGGCCAACCTGCGCGGCCTGAAGGAGTCCGGAGGGCTGTTCGCCCCGCCCACCTACCTCTACATCGGCATGCTGACGCTCCTGCTCGGCGCGGCGGCCTTCAAGTGGATGAACGGCGACCTGCAGACCCTCCCCTTCGACCGGGAACTGGCCGAGGAGGGCCTGAAGCAGTTCGGGGGGAACGTCCAGTTGTTCATCGTGCTGAAGGGCTTCGCCTCGGGGGCCGTCGCGCTCACCGGTGTCGAGGCCATCTCCAACGGCGTGCCCGCCTTCAGGAAGCCGAAGGCCAGGAACGCCGCCGGGACCATGACCTGGATGGCCGTCATCCTGGGCACGCTCTTCTTCGGGACCGCCGTGCTGGCCACGAAGATGAAGCCGGTCCCGTCCACGGAGAAGACGGCCATCGCCCAGATGGGTGAGGGCATCTTCGGGCGCGGCCTGCTGTTCTTCGTGCTGCAGATCGCGACCTTCGCCATCCTCACCCTGGCGGCCAACACCGCCTACGCCGACTTCCCCCGGCTCGCCCAGCTGATCGCCCGCGACGGCTACCTGCCCAAGCAGGTCGTCAACCTCGGCGACCGGCTCATGTTCTCCAACGGGATCATCTTCCTGGCCGGTTCGGCCTCGGTGCTGATCGTCGTGTTCGGAGGGGTGACGACCGCGCTGATCCCGCTCTACGCCGTCGGCGTGTTCACCGCCTTCACGCTGTCCCAGGCCGGCATGGTCGTGCACCACCTGCGCCTGCGCGAGGAGGGATGGAAGGTGTCGACGGCCATCAACGGGTTCGGGGCCGTCTGCACGTTCGTGGTCCTGCTGATCGTCGCCATCACCAAGTTCACGAGCGGTGCCTGGGTGCCGCTCGTGGTGGTGCCCGTCTTCATCGGTCTGTTCCTGCTCGTGAAGCGCCACTACACGAGGGTGAACGAGGCGCTCACGGTGTCACCGTCCATGGTGCGCCACGAGGCGTTCAACCACACGGTGGTCGTGCTCGTCGGCCGGAACCACAAGGGTGTGATCAAGGCGCTCGACTACGCCGAGAGCCTGCGTCCCCAGCACCTGATCGCGCTCTCGGTCGTGAGCGACGACGCCGAGGCGACCAAGGTCGAGCGCTCGTGGCGGGAGTTCGACATGAAGATCCCGCTCGAGACCTTCCACTCGCCCAACCGCGACCTGGTCGGCTCGGTGGAGCGCTACATCGACCTGCTCGACGACCGCTGACGCAACGACACCATCACCGTCGTGATCCCCGAGTTCGTGAACCCGCACTGGTACCAGAACGTGCTGCACAACCAGACGGCCCTGCGGCTCAAGGGGGCCCTCCTGTTCCGCGAGGGCGTCGTGGTCACCTCGGTCCCCTACCACCTCGACTCCGAGGACGCCGTACGGCACCGGGCACAGGTCCGCGAGGCGGGCCTGCCCATCGCCGACGGGTACCACGACCACGACGAGCACCACGACCAGCCCGGCGGGCACTGACGGGGCGGCCGTCGCGTGTGGCCGCCGACGCACGAGTGGGAGGCGGACGTGCCGGTCCGGTAGACCACGGGCGTGGCCGACCACCAGACCCTGCACTACACGGTGATCAACCCCGGCGAGGAGGGCATCGCCCGGGTGACCCTCGACCGTCCCGAGAGCCGCAACGCGCAGAACAAGCGCATGACCTACGAGATGAATGCCTGCTTCGACGACGCCTGCCGTCGTGACGACGTGAAGGTGATCGTCCTCGATGCCCACGGACCGCACTTCTGCAGCGGCCACGACATGCGCGACCGTGAGCCGTTCGCCGAGTTCACCCTCGTGCAGCCGACGATGCCCATGAGCAGCCCCCAGCAGGAGGGCCAGATGGCCTTCGAGGAGGAGCTGTACATGGGCATGTGCTGGCGGTGGCGCAACCTGCCCAAACCGCTGATCGCCGCCGCCCAGGGCAAGACGATCGCCGGCGGTCTGCCGCTGCTGTGGGTCGCCGATGTGATCGTCGCCTCCGACGACGCGCTCTTCAACGACCCCACCGTCGGGTTCGGCGTGAACGGCGTCGAGTACTTCGGACACCCCTGGGAGCTCGGGGCCCGCAAGGCCAAGGAGATGCTGTTCACGGGCGACTGGGTGACGGCCCAGGAGGCCCACACCCGTGGGATGGTGAACCACGTGGTGCCCCGGGCCGAGCTGCACGACTTCACCCTGGCCCTGGCCGCCCGGATCGCCAAGCGTCCGGCGTTCGCGCTGAAGCTCGCCAAGGAGTCGGTGAACCAGGCCCTGGAGGCCCAGGGCCAGTACACCGCCATGCGCGCCGCCTTCATGGTGCAGCAGCTGGCACAT
>JBIKWW010000221.1:0-6193 GCA_044356125.1 Acidimicrobiia bacterium | reverse complement strand
TCTCGCCGAGGGGGTACGAGGCAACCGGGTGCTCATCACCGGAGCCGGCAAGGACGGCGGCATCGGGCAGGCCTTCGCCCTCGCGGCCGGCCTCAATGGGGCCGCCGCCGTCGGCGTCCACTTCCACCGCAGCTACACCGACGGCTTCGATCTGGTCAACGCCCTCAAGGCCCAGGGGGTCGAGGCGTTCCCGGTGCAGGGCGACGTCACCAACATGGGCGACCAGTGGGCATCGCGCAGCTACGTGATCCAGCAGATGGGGGGCCTGCCCCCGGACCTGATCGTCTGCAACAGCGGCCTCACCGAGAAGGGCTACTCCTTCGGCCGGGCCCTGCGCGAGGTCGAGGGTGAGCCGCCCGCCGTGCGCCGGGCCCGGGTCCGCCAGCACTTCATCGACAACCTCGAGGAGTCCCGGGCGGTCCTCGACACCAAGATCGACGGCTTCCTGGCCATGACCCACCTGTGGGCGGGCGAGGCGGTCCACCACGATCGGCCGGCGCAGATCGTCTACGTCTCGTCCCGCCAGGCGATCGACCCGGGCGTCAGCGTGCCCGGCTACGCCATCGCCAACTGGGCGGTGCTGCAGCTCCCCAAGGTGCTGAGCGTGAACCTGGGCAAGGCCGCCTCGCTGGTGACGGCCTTCTCCGTCATGTACCCCTTCGTGCGCACGGGCATGACCGACGAGTACGCCGAGAACCCCAAGGTCTTCGGTCGCTGGCAGTCGCGCATGCTCGAGACCCACGAGGCCGCCCGGGCCTTCCTGGCGCTGCTGAACCGGCCCGCCGAGGAGACCAACCACGGCATGTACTCCCTGCAGGTCACCGGCGACCCCGCCGACGTCAGCATCTCCTGGGACCGCGTCCGCCTCGACCCCGTGAGCGAGCCCGTCGCCTGGTCGATCTGAGCCGGCGCCCGAGCCGGCTCGCTTCGGCAGCACCCGAACTACGGTTGACCCGATGGCCACACCCGAGACCCGCTACGCACTCGACCCCAGCGACGAGTTCAACCACGACGCCGGCGACGTCGTCAACTTCAACGAGTCGATGTACTTCAACGCCTTCGACCGGCAGGGCCGATGCGGCAGCTGGTTCCGCATGGGCAACCGGGTCAACGAGGGCTACGCCGAGCTGTCGGTGTGCATCTACCTCCCGGACGGCCGCGTGGGCTTCAACTTCAAGCGGCCCCGGATCGACACCAACGAGCGCTTCGACGCCGGCGGCATGCGCATCGAGATCGTCGAGCCACTGGTGAGCCAACGCGTCACCTACTCGGGCAAGGTCTGCCTGCTCGAGCGGCCCCACGAGATGGCCGACCCGAAGCGGGCGTTCACCGAGAACCCGATGGTCGACTGCACCGTCGACATCACCTTCACCGGGGTGTCACCCATCCACGGCGGCCGCCCCGTCGACGCCGAGGGCCGCGACATCGACACCGGGAGCGACTTCGCCAAGGCGCACTACGAGCAGCTCAGCTCGGCCGTCGGCACGATCACCGTCGGCGACGAGTCCTTCGCGATCGACGGCTTCGGCGTGCGGGACAAGTCGTGGGGTCCCCGCTTCTGGCAGTCGGTGTACTGGTACCGGTGGCTGCCGATGGTGTTCGGACCGGACTTCGGCATGACCCCCTCCTACATCGGGTCCCCCAGCGGGCGCACCCACCACGGCGGCTGGGTGTTCGACGGCGGCGAGATCCACGAGATCACCGAGTGCACGGTCCGCTCCGAGTACGACGCGGCGCACTACCAGACCCGGCTCGTCACGACGGTGCGCACGGAAGCGAGGTCCTACGAGCTCGAGGGCATCGTCCGGTCGCTCATCCCGCTGCGCAACCGGCGGACCACGCCCGACGGCGACGAGCTCCTCACCCGCATCACCGAGGGCATGACCGAGTACCGCTACGGCGACCGGGTCGGCTTCGGGCTCAGTGAGTACCTCGACCAGATCGTCGACGAGATCCCCGTCGGCCACCCCGTCGACGCCATCTGACCCCGTCGGTCGGCGGCGCCGACCGCCATCTGACCCCGTCGGTCGGCGGCGCCGACCGCCATCTGACCCCGTCGGTCGGCGGCGCCGACCGCCTAACGGGTCGGGGTGATGCCGACCGCCTCACGGGTCAGGGCGATCCGACCGGCCTCGTGGTGGGACACCACCCCGTCCAGCACCGCCACCACGGGAACCCGGCTGTCGATCACCAGCGACGTCGCATCCACCCGCACGGACAGGGGCCCGGCGGGCGTCGGCACCGTGCCCTCCGCCCAGGCCAGGTCACCGAGCCCGGGCTCCACCCGGGCCGTGCCGAAGCCCGGCGTCCCCGGGGTCACCCCGAGCACCCGTTGGACCAGATCCCGGGCCGGTGTGGCCGACCAGCCGTGGCTCGTCGTCCCCCCGTACCAGACCTCCGACAGCGACGTCGGGCAGCGCTCGAGGAGCCACGCCCAGTCCCGCAGCAGTGCCGGTATCAGATCGCCGCCACCGGCGGCGACGAGGGCGTCGTGCACCACGTAGCGGAAGAAGGGCTGGGCCCGGACCACCAGCCCGTCGACGTCCCACCACGGCTCGGGGTGGCCGCGCATCAGGTACGCCCCTCCGAGCTCGGCCTCCGACCCCGGCTCGCACGGACCGTCGGGCCGCGAGAAGGCGGCATGGACCAGACGGGTCGCGTCGGTCATCACCTCGACCAGACGCCCGTGGCGCCCGGGCGGGACCAGACCGCCGACGATCGCCGCCGCCTGCCCGTGCTGTGACGCCATCGGGCGACGCTGGCCGGCGACGATCGTGTCGGCGTACCGCCCTCGATCGGGATCCCACAACCGCTCGAACCCGACCCGCAGACGATCGTGGCAGCTACGGGCCCAGGCGGCCCGACCCCGGTCGTCGAGCCACTCGGCCATCTCGGCGAACTCGAGCAGTGCCCGGCCCCACAGCCCGGCGAGGGCGGCCGACGTCCCGTCGCTGTGCACCGCCGACCAGTCGATGATCACCCAACCCGGCACGTCGGTCGGCACGCCCTCGGCGTCGAGGAAGGGAAGGAACCAGCGCAGGACCCCCTCGGCGACGGGGAGCAGCGCCGCCACCTCCTCGCGGTCACCGACGTAGCGGTACAGGTTCCACACGGCGTGGACCCAGTGCAGCGCCCAGTCCGGGATGATCGAGAGGTCGGTCGCCTCGGCATCACCGGCCACCGCCATGGGCAGCATCCCGTCGGCCCGCGGTGAGGCGGCCAGGACCGGATGCCAACGGGCCAGCGTCCAGTCGTCGTTGGTCGTGAGGTCGACCATCTGGTGCACGACCGAGTCGCCCGTCCACGCCCGCTGCTCACGCGTCGGGCAGTCCACGTAGGCGTCGAGCGAGCAGATCGTCACGGTCCGCCGGGCCACCTCGGCGATGCGCCCGAGGAGCGGATCCGAGCACCGGAACACGTGGCCGCCGGTGACCGGATGGAGCCGCTCTCGCACCGTGACCCCGTGCACCGTGACCCCGTCCGCCCCGGAGCGCTCGGAGGGCACCGTGACCCCGTCCGCCCCGGAGCGCTCGGAGGGCTCGGAGGGCACCGTGACCCCGTCCGCCCCGGAGGGCTCGACGGTCAGGGCGTGCAGGCCGTAGCGGTCCACGGTCTCGATCCGGCGCCGGGTGCCGTCGAGGGTCACCGTGGCCGGGGTGTCCTCGGAGGCGGTCACCGGGCGCCCGGCGGCGTCGACGCGCTCGTGGGCGCGCAGGGCGACCGTCGCCCCGGCCGGGCCCTCGACGTCGAGCACCAGCGTGCCGACGCGCACCCGGTCGGCGACGAAGACGCCATCGCCCACCGGCACGAGCTCGACGTCGAGCGGACGCGGACGGCTGATGGGCCGACCACGCAGGGGCCCACCGGGGAAGCTCGGGGGCACGGCCCGCCCCGACCCGCCGAAGACCTGCGCCCGACGCACGACGGCGGCCGGCCAGTCCACGGCCCCGGTCGCCCACGCCTCGGACAGGGAACGGGCATCGAGCAGCTCGGCGCCCCGCAGCACCAGACCGCGGGGCCGGCGCGACCCCCACCCGGCCAGGACCGTCGCCTGCCAGTCCGGATCGGTCACCAGCCATCCGGCACCACCCAGGTCGGCTTCGAAGGCCAGCGCGCCGCCGGCCAGATCGTTCGACGCCGGCCACGGCATGGACCACGCCGTCGGGTCGCCGTCGACGGTGACGAGCACCGCCACCTCGTTGCCACCGGGCCGCAGGAGCCCGGCGATGTCGGCGTCGTCCCAGACCTGGCGACGGGGGTTGGCCCGGACCGGCCCCTGGCCCACCTCGACCCCGTTGACCCACCAGATCGCCCGCCCCGCAGCGGCCAGCCGGGCCGGGACCGAGGCCGGCACCTCATCGAGCACCAGGGACCGCCGGAAGGCCGCCGTGACCCGGCGACCGGCACCCGCTGCCGGCCCGGCCGCCGACGGGGCGGCCCAGATCCACGACGCCCGCCACCGACCGGGCGGGAAGGAAGCGGGTGCAGAGGTCATGACGGCGCACCGTAGGCGCCGCACCGGTCCCGATGCATGCGGTGTGCCCGGTCGGCCGGTCGTTCTGCGCCCGGCGGCGCCGGCGCCGCCTCAGGTCGTGTCCAGCACCACGATCTCGACGCGCCGGTTCTTCGCCCGGGCCGCCGCGCTCGAACCCTTGGCGATCGGACGGGTGTCCGCGTAGCCCGCGGCGCTGATGCGTCGTGGATCGATCCCGCTGCCGATGAGGAAGCGGACGACCGAGGTGGCGCGGGCCGTCGACAGCTCCCAGTTGGACGGGAAGCGCGGCGTGGAGATCGGGCTCGGATCGGTGTGGCCCTCCACGACGATGGCGTTCGGAAGGCCGCGCAGCGACGCTGCGATCACCTTCAGGATGTCGGTGCCCTCAGGCTGGATCGCCACCTCACCAGCGGTGAACAGCACCCGGTCCGACACGATGGTCACGACGAGCCCGCGCTCCTCCCGCCGTGAGCCGACGACGGTCGTGAGCCCGCTGCCGATCGCGGTGGTTCGCACCGCCTGTTCGACGCGGGTCAGCGGATCGGCCGCAACCACCAGCGGGTCGTCCCACGGGATGGTGTCCGCGGCGCCGGCCGCGGCGCCGTCACCGCCCTCGGGGCGGACGGCCTCGTCGGACTCGTCGACCATGGCGAGGCCGCCACCATCCAGCACCGAGTCACCGGCACCGCCGGTGAGGGACGCGCCGGTCGGGCCGAGGTCGATGCCACCGACGTTGCCGATGGCGTTACGGAACGACTCGGCGGCCACTTCCGTCTTCTTCTTGTCCGGGTTGCCCAGGGCCCACAGCACGAGGAACAGCGCCATGAGCAGCGTCAGCACGTCGGCGTACGGAATGACCCACGCCTCGTGGTTGCCGTGCTCCTCGTGCTCCTCCTCGTGGTGGCGCCTCCTGCCGTGCCCTCCCCCGTGGCCCCCGTGCCCCCCACTCATGCGGACCTGCCCGCGTGCGCCCTGCTCACCGCTCTCCTCGCCAGTTCGTCGAGCTCGACGTCGCCCGATCCGCTTCCGGCAGATACCGCAGCATGATCATGCGCAGCAGTGCTCACGACTTCGCGTCGCGCAGCGCCAGGGCTTCCCTCGGCGGCAGATAGGTGAGCAGCGTCTCCTCGATGACGCGCGGGTTCTGTCCGCCCTGGATGGCGAGCACACCCTCCATCACCATCTCGCGACTCGCCGCCTCTTCCTGGGACATACGCTTGAGCCGGTTTGCGAGGGGAAGCATCACGCCGTTGGCGATGAACACGCCCCAGAAGGTCGCGACGAACGCACCGGAGATGCCGTGACCGAGCTCCTCGGGCTTGTCGAGCTTGCCGAGCGTGGCGATCAGACCGAACACGGCGCCGACGATGCCGAAGGTGGGGGCGAAGACGCCGTAGGCCGTGCACCACTCCGCAGCGACCTTGTGACGGGCCTTCATCGTCTTGATGTCGGTCCGCATGAGCTCCGCGACCGCATCGGGATCGTTGCCGTCGACCGCGAGCTGCAGCCCCTTCTTCATGAAGGCGTCGTCCAGCTTGGCGATGTCGCCCTCCAGCGAGAGGATGCCGTTGTGGCGAGCGCGGTTGGCGTACTCGACGATCCGCTTCACGTTCTCGGCCGGATCCGGCAACGGCTTGGGGAGGATGGCCTTCATGATCGCCTTGAAGACGTTCGACGTGGCCTTCATCTCGAAGCTCG
>JBIKWW010000220.1:0-6204 GCA_044356125.1 Acidimicrobiia bacterium | reverse complement strand
GCCGATGGCCACCACCCGCCCCCCCGCCGCCCGGGTCGCGGCGCAGCGCTCCCAGGTCTCCTCCGGCACGACGTAGGCCTCGGTATGGATGTGGTGGCGCGTGGGGTCGTCCTCGGTCACGGGCTGGAACGTGTCCAGTCCGACCACGAGCTCCACCGGGGCGATGCCGATGCCCCGGTCCGTCAGCGCCGCCATCACCTGGCGGGTGAGGTGGAGCCCGGCAGTGGGTGCGGCGGCCGAGGCCGCCCGGTTGGCGAACACCGTCTGGTAGCGCTCCGGGTCGTCGAGACGCTCGTGGATGTAGGGCGGCAGCGGCATCTCGCCGTGGCGGTTCAGGAGCTCCAGCACCGCGTCATCGGTCAGGGCGCTGCCGTCGGGCCCGAGGAAGGCGACCGGCCGGGTCCCTGCACCCCTCGCTCCCACCCGGAGCCGGTGGCCCTCGGTGCCGATGGCGAGCTCGGTCCCCGGAGCGATGCGCCGACTGGGGCGGATCATCGCCGACCACGACGCCGACGCCAGGTCGATCCGTTCCAGCAGCAGCACCTCGACGGCACCGCCGGTGGGCTTGACCAGGCGCAACCGGGCGGGCAGCACCCGGGTCTCGTTGACCACGACGAGATCACCGGCACGAAGCAGGAAGGGAAGGTCCCGGACGTGGTGGTGGTCCATGCGGCCGTCGAGCCAGGTCAGCAGCCGGGCGCTGTCGCGGGGCTCCACCGGGGTCTGGGCGATGGCCGATTCGGGAAGGTCGTAGTCGATCTCGTCGAGGCGCATGGTTCGGTGGGTGATCGTCGGGTCGGGATCGGGTGGGGTCGGGATCGGGTGGGGTCGGGATCGGGTTGGGGCGGGATCGGTCGGGTCGAGATCGGTCGGGTCGAGATCGGTCGGGTCGGTGACGACGTCAGAACAGGCGCCGGTCGCCCGTGCCGTCGTCGGCGTCGTCGAGGGGGAGCCGCCCGAGGGCCTCGGGCACGGGCAGACCGAGATGCTCGTAGGCCGCCGCCGTGGCCACGCGGCCGCGTGGCGTGCGGCGCAGGAACCCGATCTGGAGCAGGAAGGGCTCGTAGACCTCCTCGACGGTGTCGGGCGTCTCCCCCACCATCACCGCCAGGGTGGACAGCCCGATCGGGTCACCCGCCCGGGTGGCCAGGGCCCGCAGGACGGCCCGGTCGACGCGGTCGAGGCCCAGGGCGTCGACGTCGAAGGTGTCGAGCCCCTGGCGGGCCGCGTCGATGTCGATCACGCCGGACCCCCGGACCTCGGCCCAGTCCCGGACCCGGCGCAGCAGCCGGTTGGCGATGCGGGGCGTCCCCCGGGACCGCCGGGCGATCTCGGCGGCCCCGGCCGCCTCGATGGCGACCCCGAGGATGTCCGCCGCCCTGGTGATCACGGCCTGGAGCTCGTCGGCGGTGTAGTAGTCGAGCCGGGCGACGTGGCCGAACCGGGCGTACAGCGGTCCGCTGATCAGCCCCGACCGGGTCGTCGCGCCGATGAGCGTGAACCGGGGGAGATCGAGCCGCAGGGACCGTGCGGTGGGGCCCTTGCCGATCATGATGTCGAGCTGGAAGTCCTCCATCGCCGAGTAGAGGACCTCCTCCACCGGCTTGGGGAGCCGGTGGATCTCGTCGATGAAGAGGACGTCGTGCTCGTCGAGGCCGGTGAGGATGGCGGCGAGGTCGCCTCCCCGTTCCAGCGTCGGCCCGGAGGTGACGTGGAACCGGGCGGCCATCTCCATGGCGACGATGCCGGCCAGCGACGTCTTGCCCAGGCCGGGCGGGCCGGCCAGCAGCACGTGGTCGGCGGCCTGGGAGCGGCGGCGGGCCGCCTCCAACATGATGGCCAGGTGCTCCTTGACCTGGGACTGCCCGACGAACTCGCCCAGTCGGCGCGGCCGCAGGCTGCGCTCGGCGGCGACCTCGACCTCGTCGCCGGGCTCCTCGGGCGGACCGGCCGGGGGCGGGGTCACCTCACACCCTCGGCCAGCAGGCGCAGCGCCGTGCGCAGCAGCGCCGCCGGGTCCGTCGACTCGGGCAGGCGGCGCAGGACCGAGCGGATCTCGTCGGCGCCGTAGCCGAGCTCGGCCAGCGCGGCCCGGACGTCGGCCTGGGCTCCGGCCAGTGCCCCGCGGTCCCCGGAGTCCGCGTCCGAGACCGCGCCGGGGGCATCGGACGCCGCTCGGAAGGTCGTGTCGTCGAAGTCGGCGCCGTCGAAGCGACCGGTGAGCTCGACGAGGAGCCGCTGGGCCGTCTTCTTGCCGATGCCGGGGACCGCCGTCAGCGCCTTCTCGTCGCCGTCGGCGATGACGGCCCGCAGCCGGTCGGGTGAGTGCGCCGACAAGATGGCGAGCGCCAGGGAGGGACCCACGCCGTGGGTTCCGATGAGGACCTCGAAGCACGTCCGGGCGTCGCGGGTGGGAAAGCCGTAGAGCACGAGCGCGTCCTCACGGACGTGGGTGTGCACGTGCAGGGTCACCGCCGACCCGATGCTCAGCGAGGCGAGCGCTCCGGTCGTGACCGACACCCGGTACCCGACCCCGTTGACATCCAGCAGCACCTCGCCCCGCTGGCTGCGATCGGCGACCGTACCCCGCAGCAGTCCGATCACGACGCCCCCCGCACGGCGAGGGGCACGCCACCCAGCGACGTGGCCACCCGCCAACCGGGTCCCGAGGCCGCTCCACCACCCGCTCCGGCACCGGAGCCGGAGCCCTGCTGGAGCTGGCGGCGCTGCGGCGCCACGGCGGCGTGGCAGAGGGCGAGCGCCAGGGCGTCGGCGGCATCGGCCGGGGTCGGCAGGGCGGGGAGGGCGAGGAGCCGTTGGACCATCACCTGGACCGCCCGTTTGTCGGCCGCCCCGTGGCCCGTGACCGCCTGCTTGACCTCGTTGGCCGTGTACTGGACCACCTCGCAGCCGCGGGCGGAAGCCAGCGCCAGGGCGAGGCCGCTGGCCTGGGCCACGGCCATGGCGGTGCGGGCGTTGACCTGGAAGAAGACCCGCTCGACGACGACGACGTCGGGCCGGTGCCGGTCGAGCAGCCCCTCCAGACCGGCGAGCAGGGCGGCGAGCCGGGCCGGGAGCGGGTCGTCGACCGGGGTGCGCAGGACACCGTGGTCGACGGCCTCCGTGCGCCGGGCGTCGATGCGGCGCAACGCGCCGTAGCCGCAGCGGGTGAGGCCCGGATCGATACCGAGTACGAACATGCGTTTGGAGACGCTAGACGACCGGAGCACCGGAGGCGGTGACCGGGCAGCAGCCCGACCGGGCGTGATCAGCGCCCGGAGCGGGAGGGGCCGAGGCGCTCCACCACGGCCGCGAGCTCCTCGGCACGCCGGTAGAGCAGACCGGTCGGTGAGCGGTGCGCGTAACTGATCATGCCGTCGCCGTCCACCACGAACACCGAGCGGCGGTAGAAGCCGAGCGGTCCGACCACCCCGTACCGGCGGCCGACGGTCTTGTCGAGGTCGGCGAGCAGGGGGAAGGCGAACCCGCCCTGGGCAGCGGCGAAGGACTCGTGGCTCTCGACGCTCTGGGGCGACAGGGCGAGGACGGCCGCGTCGACGTGGTCGAAGCGGGGCCACTCGCTCGAGTAGTTCACGAGCTGGGCCGTGCACACCGGCGAGTTGTCCGCCGGGTAGAAGGCGAGGACCAGCGGACGGCCGCGGAAGTCCGCCAGCCGGTAGGTGCGACCCCCCGTTCCGGGCAGCTCGAAGCCGGGGGCGGGATCACCCACCGAGACACGTCGCGCTCCGCCGGCGGACGACTCGGGAACGGACGGTTGTTCCACGCGGGGGACGCTAACCGACGGGCCCGCCAGCGCGCGTGCCGGGGCGCGTGTCGGGGCGCGTCCCGGCGCGGTGCCGCTGCCGCACCGCCTCGAAGACGACGACGGCAGCCGCCGTTCCGACATTGAGCGAATCGGCCGATCCCGCCATGGGGATGCGGACCGACACGTCGGCGGCTTCGATCCACTCGCCGGGCAGCCCGTGCATCTCGCTGCCGACCACGATGGCGACGGGCCCGGTCAGGTCGGCGTCCCAGCAGATCCGCTCGGCCGACGGTGTGGTGACGACGGTGGCGATGCCGTTGCGCCGCAGCCAGGCGCGCAGCCGCCCGGGGTCGGGCTCGTTCACGACGGGAACGGTGAACAGTGCGCCGGTCGAGGCCCGGACGATGTTCGGGTTGAAGACATCGGTGACCGGTTCGCAGACGACCACGGCGAGGCACCCGGCGGCATCGGCCGTCCGCAGCAGGGCCCCGAGGTTGCCCGGCTTCTCGATGGCGTCGGCGATCAGGAGCAGCGGTGCCGGACCTCCGTCGGCACCGGCGCGGCGGCGCCCGAGCAGGGCCTCGAGATCGTCGAGGTCGTGTCGCCAGACGGCGGCCACGCCGAGCAGGCCCTCGGGCCGGTCGCGGTAGGCGCAGCGGCGGAAGGCCGCCTCGGAGAGCTCGGTGACGGTGGCGCCGGCCATCTCCGCTTCGCTGGTGAGCGCACCCTCGTTGCTCCCCAGGAACAGCTCGGGGCAGACGTAGAGCTCCCGGAGCGCGACGCCGGCGTCGAGGGCCCGGCGGACGGCCCGGTACCCCTCCAGCAGGAACACGCCCTCGTCGTCTCTCGCCCGCCGGTCGCGCAGGGCGACGAGCCGCTTGACCCGGGGGTTGGCGGTGGAGGTGATGCGCTCGTGCACCGGGTCCGTCGGGGTCAGCCCAACGCCGCCATGACGGACTCGGGGAGGTCGAAGTTGGCGTAGACCTCGTCGACGTCGTCGAGCTCCTCGAGCACCTCGATGAGCTTGAGCACCCGCTTGGCGTCGCCCTCGTCGCTGAGCTCGATCAGGTTCTTGGCCAGCATCGGCCGGTCGGCGGAGTCGAAGGGGATCCCCGCCTCGGAGAGCCCGTTGCACACCGCCCCGACGTCGGTCGGCGCGCAGCGGATCTCGAAGGCCTCACCGATGTCGGAGACATCGTCGGCCCCGGCCTCCAAGGCCGCCATCATGACGGTCTCCTCATCGAGCACCGTGCCGCCGGAGCGTTTGGACACGACGATGACGCCGCGGCGTTCGAACTGCCACGCCACCGAGCCCGGCTCGGCGATGCTGCCGCCGTTCTTGGTGAACGCGGCCCGTACGTCCGACGCCGCCCGGTTGCGGTTGTCCGTCAGCACCTCGACGAGGACGGCCACACCGGCGGGGGCATAGCCCTCATAGGTGATGGAGTCCTGGATCTCGGCCTTGAGCTCGCCGGTGGCGCGCTTGATCGCGGTCTCGATCTTGTCGTTGGGGACCTGCTCGGCCTTGGCCTTCTGGACCATGGTGCGCAGCGTGGCGTTGGCGGTGACGTCGCCTCCGCCCTCGCGGGCGGCGATCTCGATGTTCCGGATCGCCTTCATCCAGGTCTTGGCGCGTGCCTTGTCGGTCGCTGCCTTCTTGTGCTTGATGGTTGCCCACTTGGAATGCCCGGACACGGGTTCTCCTCTCAGGTGCTCGACGTCGCGGCGGCGCCGCGGACGTCGTCGACGAACAGGCGGTGGATGCGCAGATCACCGGTCAGCTCGGGATGGAACGAGCTGGCCCAGACGTGGCCCTGGCGGACCAGGACGGGACGCCCGGCGGGATCCCGGGCCAGGACGTGCACGCCCGGACCGACCTCCTCGATGACCGGAGCCCGGATGAACACGGCGTGGAACGGCCCGTCGAGGAGGCCCTCGACGACCAGATCGGCCTCGAAGGAATCCACCTGACGGCCGTAGCCGTTGCGCCGGACGGTGGCGTCGAGCGCCCCGAAGCTGCGCTGGTCGGGACGCCCGTCGAGGACCCGGCGAGCCAGCAGGATCATGCCGGCACAGGTGCCCAGGACCGGCATGCCCGCGGCGATGCGGGCCGCCAGCGGTTCGAACAGCTCCGAGGTGCCGAGCAGGCGCGACATCGTGGTGGACTCCCCGCCCGGCATGGCCAGGGCCGACACCGATCCGAGCTGTTCGGGCCGACGCACCTCGACGGCGTCGGCTCCGAGACGGCGCAGGGCGGTGACGTGCTCGGCGAACGCGCCCTGCAGGGCGAGGACCCCGATGCTCAGGCCCGATCCGGGCCCCGTCGGGTCAGCCGGCAGATCCTCGGAGCGGGGGCGCAGCCAGCCCGCCCGGGGCGACCCGTCAACAGGTGACGAGGAGGGGACCGGCCGGGTTGATGCAGCCGGGGATTCCCAGGA
>JBIKWW010000218.1:0-6215 GCA_044356125.1 Acidimicrobiia bacterium | reverse complement strand
GTGGTTCCTGGTGGCGGGTCGCCACGTGGTTCCTGGTGGCGGGTCGCCACGTGGTTCCTGGTGGCGGGTCGCCACGTGGTTCCTGGTGGCGGGTCGCCACGTGGTTCCTGGTGGCGGGTCCGGTGCTCACCGGCGGGAGACTCACCGCTTCCGTCGTACGCGCGGTGAATCTCCGACCGGTCCACGGCGCAGGGGGTGCTGACCGTGGACCGGACGGGCTCAGCGCCCAGGGGTCTCGTGATGGCGCACGGACTCGGGGGCGATGGCGTTCCCGGCGGACTCGAGCATCGAGGCCAGGCCGCGGCGGAAGGAGCGGATCATCCGGTTCACCCGCCGACGGCGGGCCGCGGCGGTGGTGGTCGTCGTCGCCGCGGTTCGGGTTTCGAGCAGGGGAGCGACGTTCTCGAGGTCCCGGACGAGCTGCTGGTGCTCGGCCCGGTTGGCGGGTCCATGGAGTTCGGGGATCATCGGCGGCGTTCCTTGGTGGGCGGTTGCGTCGACGATGAGAGCGGTGCCCCATGCCCGAGATACGTCGGATTCCGGGGAGAAATGACGTATCAGAACGCCCCGTTCCGTCTCCGGGACGGGCCCGTCAGAGCAGCCGAGGCGTGCGCTCGAAGTCGAGCAGCCAGCGCTTGCGCTCGGTCCCCCAGCCGTAGCCGGTGAGCGAGCCGTCGCTGCCGATGACGCGGTGGCAGGGCACGACGATCGACACCGGGTTCGATCCGTTGGCCAGGCCGACCGCCCGTACGGCCGCGGGCTGGCCGATGGCGACGGCGATGTCGCGGTAGCTCGCGGTTCGGCCGAACGGCACGTCGAGCAGGGCACGCCAGACGCGCTGCTGGAAGTCCGTGCCATCGAGTTGCAGCGGCAGATCGAATCGGGTGCGGGACCCCTCGAAGAAGCCAGTGATCTGCGCGCATACGGTGGCGACGAAGGCCCCGCCCTCCTCGGAGTGCCCGGGTGGCTGCGGCGCCCGCTCGTGGTCGGCCACGTACAGGCCGGACAGGGCATCGCCCGTCGTCATCACGAGCAGGGTGCCGATCGGAGAGGACAGCCGGCCGTGGTTGGTGACGATGTCGGGTGTCCTCATGCCGTCCTCCGGGTCCCGGGTACCCTCCACCCTGGCCGCTCCGGGGCCCCCAGTCTGGCCACATCCGGACAGGCCCCCTGCCCATGTGCCCGTGCGCCCGTGTGCCCGTGCTGCTGTGTGCCCGTGCTGCTCAGACGCCCGTGTACCCGTGTGCCCGTGCTGCTCAGACGCCCGTGCGCCCGTGTGCCCGTGCTGCTCAGACGCCCAGCCTTCAGTGGGACCACCATCCTTCGGGGTGCCATGGAATGAAGGCCGGGCCCCTGGGTGAAGGCTGGGCGGTTGGCCGCGCTCGGAGCTGGCGAGCTGCCCAGCCTTCAGTGGGGGTGGGGGGTCTTCCGTCTCCGACAGGCCCCCACCCCGTCGATCCCCTGTCCGGATCCGTCTGGTCACGCGGTCCGCCATGGGTCCACACTGCGGGCCATGCCCTCGTTCCACGCCGTCGTGACGACCGGCATCTACTGCCTGCCGGAGTGCTCCGCCCGGCCGCTGCCCGGGAACCTGCGGTCCTACGGTTCCCCCGCCGCCGCCGAGCTCGACGGGTTCCGGGCCTGTCATCGCTGCCGCCCCTACCGGAGGGACCTGCCCGTGAGCTGGGCGGGTCCGGAGGTCGTCTGCCGGGCGGTCCGCCTGATCGTCGAAGGGGCGCTGGACGAGGAGGGCGAGGACTCCCTCGCTGCCACCGTCGGGATGTCGGGCCGCCACCTGCGTCGCCAGTTCCTCGAGCACGTCGGCGTGACCCCGTCGCAGCTCGCCCGCTCCCGGCGAGCCCACTTTGCCCGGCGGCTGCTCGACGACTCCGACCTCTCCATCGGCGAGATCGCCTTCGCTGCCGGCTTCGGCAGCATCCGCCAGCTCAACCGCACGATGACGGAGGTCTTCCGGGCGACGCCCCGGGAGCTCCGAGCCCGGCGGCGGGTCGGTGACCACCTCGTCGCCGACGGTGGGCTGACCGTCCGCCTCGGGGTCACCCCGCCCTACGACCACGCAGCCGTGCTCGGCTATCTCGCCGGGCGGGCGATCGTGGGGGTCGAGTCCGTCGTCGACGGCGTCTACCGCCGGACGGTGCGGATCGACGGTGATCCGGGGGTGATCGAGGTGCGGCCCGGGTCCCCGACGGAGTTGCTCGTGACGCTCCATCTGCCGCACTGGGGCGGGCTCATCCACCACGTGTCCCGGGTGCGACGGGTCTTCGGGCTGGACGTGGACCCCGCCGAGCCGGCCGCCGTGCTCGGCGCCGATCCGCTCCTCGGACCCCTGCTCGCCGCCGACCCCGGGGTCCGCATGCCGGGCACGTGGGATCTCCTCGAGGTCGGTGTGCGGGCCGTGGTCGGCCAGCAGGTCAGCGTGGCCGGGGCCAACACGGTGACGGCGCGTCTCGTCGCCCGCCACGGGGAGCCCGTGCCGGGGCTCGGCCCGATGGGGCTCACGCACCTGTTCCCCACCGCCGACGTGCTCGCCGATCCGGGCACCGACCTCGATGGCCTCGGGCTGACCACCTCCCGCATCCGTGCCATCCGTGGATTCGCCGCGGCCGTGCGCGACGGCGAGGTTCGGGTCGACCGCCGTGCCTCGCTGGCGGCGTTCCTGGCGTCGATCGAGCGGTTGCCGGGGCTGGGCCCGTGGACGGCGAACTACGTCGCGCTCCGGCTCGGTGAGCCCGACGCCTTCCCCGCCGGTGATCTCGGCCTGCGCGCCGGTGCGGCCCGGATCCTTGGCCGCCCGGTGGGCGCCGTCGAGTTGGAGCGGCAGGCGGAGGCATGGCGGCCGTGGCGGTCGGTGGCGGCCATCCACCTCTGGCGGACGGCCTCCCTGCCAGGGCCCGGGCCTGCTGCCGGTCCTGCGAGCATGGCGGGTGATGGTGCCGTTGATCTTCGAGGCCGAGCTCTGGCGCTACCCCGGTGAGTCCGGGTGGTGCTTCGTGACCCTGCCGGTGACGCTCGCCGAGGAGATCCGTGAGCTCACCGACGGCGGCACGCGTCGGGGCTTCGGATCGGTCCGGGTGTCGGTGACGGTCGGGTCGACGACGTGGTCGACGTCGGTGTTCCCCGACTCCTCGTCGGGCTCCTACGTTCTGCCGGTGAAGCAGGCGGTCCGACGGGCGGAGTCCCTCGAGGTGGGCGACCCCGTTCCCGTGAGCCTGACCCTGCTGATCTGAGTGAAGGCTGTACGTCTGGGTGAAGGCTGTACGTCTGGGTGAAGGCTGTACGCCTGGCCGCGTGCGTTGGTGGTGGCCTGCCCAGCCTTCACTCAGGTTGCGGGCCCCTTGACAAGTACGAACGCATGTTCGATGCTGGACGACCCTATGGCTGTCCGGGCCGTCACCTCCCTCGTCGAGCTCCAGCAGCTGGCCGCCCGCGCCCGGCCTCAGCAGGTGCTGGCGGGGGAGCGCGTGCTGGTGGTCCGCGAAGATCTCGCCCCCCTGCTGCCGCTGGGTGGTCTCCGTCGGGGCACGGTGACCGGGGTCGACTCCCGGGGCCTGCTGCACGCCCTGCTCGCCGAGCCCAGCCGGACCGGCTCGTGGATCGGGCTGGTCGGGCTGGGCTCCCTGGGGCTGGCCGCCGCCGTCGAGGCCGGCATCGTGGCCGAGCGCACGGTGGTGGTCGACCCGCAGGGCCCGGCTCGCCCGGCCGGGCCGGGGGCCGGCGTGCTCGTCGACGCCGTCGCCGCCCTGATCGACGCGCTCGACATCGTGGTCCTCGGCCCGCGGGTGGCCCTGGCGGCGGCCCCGTGCCGGCGACTCGAGGCCCGGGCCCGGGAGCGGGGCGCCGTCGTGATGGTGGAGGGTCGACGCACCTGGCCGGGAGCCACCGATCTCGACGTGCGGGTGGTGGGTCGCCACCCGGTCGGCCTGGCCTCCGGTCACGGCCACCTCCATGGGGTGCGGGCCGTGGTGGAGGTGACGGGGCGGGGTGCCGCCGCCCGGCCCCGCCGGGGTGAGGTGTGGTTGCAGGGGGTGGCGACCGGGCCCTTCACCCGCGACCGGGCCGACACCCGCGACCAGGCCGACACCCGCGATCAGGCCGACACCCGCGACCAGGCCGACACCGGGGCGCCCACCGGTCGCCTGCGGGCCGTGGGGTGAGTGCCACCCGCACCCTGGTGGTCTGGGGGCCCGACTGGCCGGTGGTCGCCGCCCGCCGGGAGGGGGCCGCCCCTCCGGACCTACCCGTGGCCGTCCTGCGCGCCAACCGTGTGGTGGCCGTCTCGCCCGACGCCCGGGCCGGCGGGGTCACCCGGGGGATGCGCCGCCGCGAGGCCCAGGCCCGGTGTGGTGCCCTGGAGCTGGTCGTCGACGATCCCGACCGTGACGCCCGGGCCTTCGAGCCCGTGCTGCAGGTGATCGAACGGGTGGCCCCCCTGGTCGAGGTGGTCCGCCCCGGCCTGGCCCAGCTCGCCACCCGGGGCCCGTCGCGCTATCACGGTGGTGACGCCGCCCTGGTGTCGACCCTCATCGAGATGATCAGCGCGCTGACGATCGATGTGCGCATCGGTGTGGCGGACGGGCCCTTCGCCGCGGCACTGGCCGCTCGTGCCGGTGTGATCGTCGAACCGGGCACCAGCCCCGCGTTCCTGGCCGACCACCCGATCGGGTCGCTGGTGGCGTCGGGAGCCGAGCGTCTGGGCGATGCCGCCGCCCACCGCCGGGCCGGGCGGGTGGGTCGATGGGCCGCCGGGGCGGTGGTGGTGGAGGACCTCGCCGAGCTCGTCGAGCTGCTCGGGCGACTGGGCCTGCGCACCCTGGGGTCCTTTGCCGGCCTCCCGGCGACCGACGTCCTCGCCCGCTTCGGCCCCCTCGGAGCCCGGGCCCACCGGCTGGCCTCGGGGCTCGACGAGCGTCCGCTCGACCCCACGCCGATCCCCCCGGACCTGGCTGCGTCGATGGAGCTCGACCCGCCGGTCGACCGGGTCGACACGGCTGCGTTCGTCGCCCGATCCCTGGCCGAGGAGCTGCACGAGCGGTTGCAGCGCCACGGCCTGACGTGCCTGCGCGTCCGTATCGAGGCACGCACCGTCGGCGGCACCACCCGGGTGCGCCTGTGGCGGCACGAGCGCTCCGGTGCCGCCGGCGGACTGACCGCCCAGGGCCTGGCCGACCGCGTCCGCTGGCAGCTCGACGGCTGGCTGCGGGCCTCCGAGCGCGGCCCCGGGGGCGGTCCCGAGCGCGGCCCCGGGGGCGGTCCCGAGCGCGGCCCCGGGGGCGGTCCCGAGCGCGGTCCCGGGGGCGGTCCCGAGCGCGGCCACGACCACGACCTCGATCCTGCATCGGGTGAGGAGGCGGCGATCGTGCACCTGCTGCTCGCCCCTGACGAGGTCGTGCCCGACGAGGGCCGCCAGCTCGGGCTGTGGGGTGGGGCCTCCGACGCCGACCGGCGGGCGGCCCGGGCGCTGGCCCGGGTGCAGGGTCTGCTCGGTCCCGACGCCGTGCGCATCCCGGTCGTCGAGGGTGGCCGGGGTTCCTCGCCGGTCCGACTCGTCACCTGGGGTGATCAGCGCGCAGATGATCGCGCGGCGTCGATCGCCGCCGAGCGGGGTGACGGTCCACCCCTGTGGCCGGGGCGGCTCCCGTCTCCGCTGCCGCCCGTCGTCCATGATCCGCCGCTGCCGGCCACCGTGCTCGATGCGGGCGGCCGCGAGCTGCAGGTCTCGGGTCGCGGTGTGCTCAGTGGCGATCCCGCAATGGTGGCGGTCGGGGGGTCGGTCACGTCGCTGCCCGGACCGCCCGAGCCGGTGACGGCCTGGGCGGGGCCGTGGCCGGTCGACGAACGCTGGTGGGACGCGACGGCCCACCGTCGTGCCGCTCGACTGCAACTCGCCTTGGCCGACGGCCGTGTCCTGCTGGTGAGCGTGGCCGCCGGGTCGTGGTGGTGGGAGGCCTGCTGGTCCTGACGGCGTCGGCCGTGAGCGGAGCAGCCGACCGTGCGTGGCGGCCATGATGTCGCCATGCGCTTCGCCACGATCGGGTCCGCCCTGTACCTCGTCACCGATGACACCGACGGAGCCCGCCGTGGCGTGCTCGTCGCTCCTGACGCCGCTGCCGCCTATGACGCGTGGGACGCCACGCTGGCCACCGCCCGGGCCGTCGACGCGTCGGCCGCCGTTCCCCTCGACGCTGCTGCGCTCG
>JBIKWW010000219.1:0-6215 GCA_044356125.1 Acidimicrobiia bacterium | reverse complement strand
TCGTCCGTGTGGCACCGGCGCGGTCGAGCTCGATCGCGGCAGCCACCTGGGGGAGCCGGTCGAGGCGGTCGTTGAAGGCGGCGAACCGCACGGCTGCGGCCGGGCTCACGCGTCGCCGCTGGTACTCGCGGGCCAGGTCGGAGAGCCCGTCGGTCTGGTTCCTCATGAAGTCGGCATTGAGCAGCAGGCCGCCGGGGCGCAGGACGCGGCCGATCCCCTCGTAGAGCGAGGCGAGCCGCCACGGCTCGATCTCATGGGTCACCCATCCGAGGAAGACCACGTCGAACGACTCCGCCTCGAAGGCCGCGCCCCAGCCGGGCGACCCGATGTCGGCCCGTTCGAAGCGCGTCGCACCGACCTCGCCCGACAGCGCCGCCGCGAGGAGCAGCGATCGAGCCGAGCCGTCCACGCCGGTGATCGACAACGGTGCCAGTCGCTGCTCCGCCAGCAGCCGGTGCACGAACGACCCCGATCCGCAGCCGACGTCGAGGACACGCAGCGGAGCGCCGGTGCTGCGGCGCTGGGTCTGGTGGATCAGCTCGACCGCGAGGTCCAGGCACGATGCGCGTCCACCGCAGTACGCGCTCATCATCTGGTCCCACTGACGCTGGTGCTCGCGGGCGGCCGGCCCCAGGGGGACCTCGGGAGGTCGAGGCCGGTGCACGAACGTCCAGTGATCGCCTGGGAAGGCGTCGGCGAAGCGTCCGTCGACGGCGAGATCGGCACGGCCGGGATCGGGCTCGAAGCCGCAGCCGTCGAGCAGGACCTTGCCCGACGCCGGGTTGGCGCCCTTCAGGTAGTGCGCGTGGATGCGGTCCAGGAGCAGCGAGTGGTGCCCGTGCTCGACGGCGAGTCGCGCAGCGGCCGTCGCGTAGCCCTTTCGCTGGTGCTCGGTGCCGATCCAGTAGGAGAGCTCTCCTGAGTGGTCGGGCGCGTCCAGCCGCTTCAGCGTCACTGCCCCCACGACGGCGCCGTCGGCCAGGATGGCGAAGGTCAGCGTCGTCACCGGTTCGACGCGGTTCTCGGCGATCCATCCGTCGACGTGCGCGCGGGTGCAGTCGAGCGGGACCGACGAGGTCGTGGCGAGTTGCGGGTCCTGCGCCAGGCGGAGCAGTGCATCCGCGTGTGCGGCGGCCAACGGCTCGATGGTGACGGTCATGTCGTCCTCGCTGACAAGGGTGACTGCTCACGGAGGGAAGGGGGCCGCAACGGCTCCGAGGAGGTCCGGCCCGGGACCGGGCCAATCGGGGCTGGTGGTGGCGTGGCGCGTCGGTCCACCTCACGCTCCGTCGACGGCGAACGCGACCGGTCGAGCAGCTCCCGCAAGGGTCGCCCGGTAGCCGAGGCGGTGGTGCGGGCCGTTGTCACCGACGGCCTTGTGCAGCACGGCGAGGTTGTCCCAGATCACGACGTCGCCCGGGCCCCAGCGAACCCGGACCGAGAGCGCGGGGTCCTTGACGTGCTCGGTGAGGGTCCGCAGCACGCCGTCGGACTCGAGCGGCGAGAGCTCGAGCACGCGGGTGGTGAACGCCTCGTTGACGAAGAGCACCGGGCGGTCGGTGATCGGATGCCGGCAGATGACGGGGTGGACGGCTTCGACATCGGGACTCGGTCGGCCGCGGTCGATCCGATTGCGGTAGCTGTGACCGAGCGAGTGGTGGGCGTGCAGGCCGAGCAGCAGGCGCTGGTACGACGTCGACAACCCCTCGAAGGCGGCCGTCGAACTGGCGAAGACGGTGTCACCGCCGATCTCCGGGACGACGTCCATCCGGAGCACAGCGCCCGCCGGAGGGATCACTTCGCAGGTGACGTCGGCATGCCAGGTGGTGCCCGCTCGCGCCGCGCTCGGTGTGCTCGGTGCGGTCTCGATCGCGAGCAGCTCCGGATGACCGTTGACGGGCACGGCGGTGGGGTGGACGTGCAGGGGGCCCAGCGCTCGCGCGAAGCGGAGGTGGGACTCGTGGTCGAGGTGCTGCGAGCGCACCACGAGGACGCCGTGCACGGCCGCGAGCCGTCGCAGTCCGGCAGCCACGTTGCCCGACAGCTCGGCCCGGAGGTCGATGCCGTGGATCTCGGCGCCGACGACCGCAGACAGCGGTCGGATCGCGAAGCCCAGGTCGTCCTCCGGCGACACGATCATCAGCCAGTCAGCATGCGAACGCCGGCCGGTAGGCCTCGTGGTCAGCCCCGTAGCGGCGTGTCATCTCCGTCGCATACGCCACCGCGTGCACGGGATCGAGCCACCACCTCCATCCGGAGTACTCGGCTGCCTTGACGATGCCCAGCACGGCGTGTCCGATCTCCTCCTCCGTGAACGCGGGGCCCACCGGCCCGGCGATCAACCGGTCGAGACGATCGACGCAGCGGCGCCAAGCGTCGGCATCGAGGTCGCGCCGAGCAACCGGGTGCATCGGCCGACGAGCGGCGACCTGCACCATGCCCGTCTGCTCGGCTGCTCCATAGGCGATGAAGGTCGACGCATCGCATGCTGCGGGAAGCACGACCACCACGGCACCAGGAACCACCCCGTCACCTGGGGGCATCGCCACGACGGCGAGGCCCGCCGCACGGGTGATGCCGGCCGCGACCTCCTGGCACCGCTCGCGCTGCGCTGCGGCAGACGCCGGATCGTGTCCGAGGTGAGCGACCGTCGCTGCGGTCGCGATCGCCGTGCTGTCCTCCGACGTGACGAGGACGGTGCGACCACCGAGGCGGTCGAGCGGCCCGTGCACGCCCAACGGGGCCTGCACCCACACGACCTCGCAGACGCCGTCGGGCAACGGCGTGCCGAGCTCGTCGATCTCGAGGAACCGCACGGCGCAGCCGGCTGCCTTGACGTCGTCGGCAAGTGCACGCGACGCGTTGGCCGGCACCCCGACGACGGAGCCGCGCCGGGCCGCGGCAGCCGTGGCCTCCCGTCGGCGCCGCCGCAACGAGTCGGGATCGGCGCGGTGCACGACCATGTCGGACCACGTGGGTGAGGCCGCGAAGTCGGCTCCCCGCACGGGGGAGCCTTCGATGCCCAACGCTCAGAACCCGCCGACCCAGCGCTGGCGCCACCGTGACTCGGACGACTCGGACGACTCGGACGACTCGGGCCGTTCGGTGTGTGCAGTCGGTGCGGTGACGCTCATCGGGCCACGATACAGGAATAGGAATGATTCCGATGAATTGGACCGGGATGAGCCCGGCGCCCGACCACGCCGCCCGGTGCCGTCAGCTCCCTTTGGGGCGGAACGCCGCCATGGGTTCGCGGAGATCGAGCCGCGGGCCGCCGATCAGGTCGATGCAGTAGGGAATCGCCGGGAGCACGGCGCCGAGGCACTCGGCGATCGCGGCGGGCTTGCCGGGGAGGTTCACGATCAGCGCACCGCCCCGAATGCCCGCGGTCTGGCGCGACAGGATCGCGGTCGGCACGGACTGCAGGGACACCGCACGCATCAGCTCCCCGAAGCCCGGCATCATCCGATCGCAGCAGTCGGCGGTCGCCTCCGGGGTCACGTCACGCGGTGCAGGTCCGGTGCCGCCGGTGGTCACGACCAGGCAGCAACCGTCCACGTCGACGAGATCGCGGATCGCCGAGCCGATCACGTCACGCTCGTCGGGGACGAGTCGCGTGACGAAGCGAACGGGCGTCGCGAGGTGCGTCGTGAGGAACTCCACGATCGCGGGGCCGCCGAGATCGGCGTACACGCCGGCGACGGCGCGGTCCGACGTGGTGAGCACCCCGACCCTGGCGACACCTCCGTCGTCCTCAGGAAGCATGCCGCCCCACCTTTCGCCGCTCGGTACTCGGGCGCGGCGCAGCGTAGTGGCGGCCAACGCAGATCACTCCTCGGCCCACCGGCCCCCACCTCCCCGATGGCCGGTGGCCATCGCCGGTTCCGCCGGCGGCAGCACGAGCCGACCGTCGGACATGTGCTGGACCCGATCGCACAGCACGCTCAGCATCGCTGTGTCGTGGCTGACGACGACAATGGCGACACGATCCCGCGTGGCCACCTCCCGCAGGACGCGGAGGATCCCCGCTGCGGTCGTGACGTCGAGGCTGGCCGTCGGTTCGTCGGCGACGAGGATGCGGGGTCGGGCGATCAGCGCGCGGGCGATGGCCACCCGTTGGCATTGGCCGCCGCTGAGCTCTGCGGGGCGCTCGTCTCCGGAGATCGCGCCGAGCCCGACCCGCGAGAAGGCATCCAGGGCCGTGGTGCGCAGCAGCGACGGCCGGGTCCGGCCTCGTACCGTGAGCGGCTCGCTCGCTGATCGCCACACCGGCCATCGAGGGTCGAGGCTGCCGCCCGGATCCTGGAACACCGCAGCGACGCCCGTCGGTGATGCACCCGAGGTCCTGCGGTGGTGGCCGCCGCCGATCACGTCGGCGGGCGCTCCGTCGTGGAGCACGCGCCCGGCGTCGGGCCGCTCCAAGCCCGAGACGAGGCGCAGCAGCGTGGACTTCCCGCATCCCGACGGCCCGGACAGCCCCACGACCTCCCCGGCCTCGACCCGCAGCGACACGGCATCGACCGCCTGGACGGCCACCCTGCCGGTCACGTACCGGCGGCTCACCTCGACGAGCTCGATCGCAGGCGTCATGTCGATGCGGGAGACGTCGTGACCGGACACGCGACGCCGTCGACGAGGGCTGGTCGCTGCTCGGAGCAGGTCGCCACGGCGTGCGGGCACCGTGGGGCGAAGGCGCACCCGCGTGCGATGTCGCGCAGTCGCGGTGGCGCGCCCTCGAGGGGAGTCGGCAGACCGTGGCCGGGCCGCGGCGTCGCCGCGATGAGCGCTCGCGTGTAGGGGTGCCGTGGAGCGGACGTGATCGCAGCAGCCGTACCCCACTCAACGATGCGACCGGCGTAGAGCACCGCGACGTCGTCCGCGTGGCGGGCCACGAGCGACAGGTCGTGGCTGATGAGCAGAACCGACGTCGCCCGCTCGCGCAGCAGCTCGATGGTGAGATCCGCGCGATCGGCGTCGAGGGCGCTCGTCGGCTCGTCGGCGACGACGAGCACCGGCCCCAACCGAGTCGAGCGTCCGTCGGCGGTCCCCGTGCGTGCCCCTGTTCCGGAGGTGGCTGCGGCGATCGTCGCTCGCTGCAGCATGCCGCCGCTCCACCGGTGCGGGCGGTCCCGGCAGCTACGCTCGGCGTCGGTGATGCCCAGCGAGGTCAGGCGGTCGACCACCTCGTCGAGGCGAAGTCGCCGGCCTCGGGCCCTGACCGGTTCCTCGACGTGGCGCCGGACGGAATGGACGGGGTTCGACGCCCCGAACGGGTCCTGGGCCACGTACCCGACGAGCTCCCCACGCACCCTCGCCCACGCTGCAGCCGGAAGACCGACCAGCTCCACGGCGGTGTCCGTGCCGACGTGCACGAGGATCGAACCGCCGATCGCGGTCGACCGATCGTGCAACCCGAGGATGGTGCGTGCGATCGTCGACTTCCCGCACCCGGACTCACCGACCAGCGCCAGCGTGCGACCCGAGGACAGCGTGAAGCTCACGCCATCGACGGCGACGAGGCCGGCGCCATAGGCCACTCGGAGGTCGGCCACGGTCAGGACGGGTGTGAGCGGGCTCGTCATCGGCCGGTTCTCCCGGTGTCCTCCACCACTCCACGGAGGGCGTCGCCGAACAGGTTGAGCGCGAACACGCAGAGGAAGATGGCCGTCGCCGGGCCGATGAGCAGCCATGGCGCGGTCACGATGTCGAATCGGGCCTCGTTCAGCATCGCCCCCCACTCGGCATCGGGGGGTTGCACACCGAGTCCGAGGAACGACAGGCCGGCGATGCCGACGATCGCCGACCCGAAGCCGAGCGTGGCGACGACGCTGATGCGAACCATGGTCTCGGGCAGCAGATGGCGACGTGCGCTTCGCCAGGGCCCCACCCCGGCGAGGCGTGCCGCGAGGACGTAGGGTCGGCTCCGTCCTTGCGTGATCATCGCTCGTACGATGCGCGCATACGATGCCCAGCCGGACACGACGAGCGCGATCACGAGGTTCCGGAAACCCGGCCCGAGCGCACCGACGACAGCCAGGGCGACGATCTGCGAGGGCAGCGCCAGGAGGACGTCGACGAGTCGCATCAGTCCCCGCTCGATCCAACCTCCGCGCACTCCTGCGATGACGCCGACGAGGACGCCGATCGCGACCTCGGCGGCGAGGACGGTCCCGGCGGCGCGAAGCGAGGTGCGACCACCGGCGAGCAGCCGGCTG
>JBIKWW010000217.1:0-6221 GCA_044356125.1 Acidimicrobiia bacterium | reverse complement strand
GACGTCGTTCACCGCCGGGAACCCGAGCCGCTCCATCACGGCGGTGCCCCGGTCGGTCTGGCGCCGCAGCTCGTCACCGACGGCCGCCGACTCGAGCACACCGGGTCGCCACCGGACGTACCCGTCGGCCACCAGGGTGCGCCCCTCCAGCGCACTCCGGAGGGTGTCGAGCACGCCGCCCCCGCCGCCCTGGCGGTCGATGGACTCGAGCGTCTCGGGCGTGGCCACGACGGTGAGCGGCACGCCCGGATGCCGGGCCAGGGCCTCGGTGGCCTCCACGAAGCGCCGCAGGTCCACGGCGGCGTCGGACCCGTCAGCGGCCACTCCCGGGGGCTGGTGGAGGCGCACGACGAGGGCCAGTGGCACGGGCGCCCCGGCGGGCGGCCGGTCGGGGTCGACGACGGTCAGCGCCAGCGGGAAGGTGTCGGCGACGGTGTCGCCGCCCGGTCGGCGGAGCTCGACCACGACGGGATGGACACCGGCGCGTCGTACCGGCACGCACGTCTCGCAGGCGCCCACGGGCAGGTCGATCGTCTGACGCCGCTCCGGCCCCACGGGGAAGGTGCGAACGGCGATGACGCTCCCTCGGGGCCGACCGGCGAACGCCTCGAGCAGGCGGGCCTCGGTGGTCGCCGCCCGGACGGTGACGGCCAGCTCCCAGTCGGTGTCGCCGGCCGGGAGCCCCGACAGTTCGACGGTGATGCGCTGACGGGCCCCGGGGACCACGACCGGGGTGGCGGTGACGAGGCGCAGGGTGGGTCGGGACCCCGGTGACGAGGCGGGCCCCGACGGGGCGGCAGCGGCGTGGCCGGCCGGCCCCAGCGGCCCCGGGACCGCTCCCAGGACGGCCCCCAGGACGGCCCCCAGGACGGACCCCAGCACGAGGAGCACCCGCAGGCTCCGGCAGACGGCGGCCCCGACGGCGCGGGACCCGACCGACCCGATCGGCCGCACCGACCCGACCGTCGCCGACGCGGCCCCCTGGGACGCGGTCGACGACGCGGCGGCGTCAGCGGGCCGCGCCGTCGCCGGCATCGGCCCCCACCGGACGGCGCTCGCAGATCACGAGCGCCGGTTCGCACCGCCGGAACCCGAGCGCCAGGTAGCGCGACAGGGCCCGGCTGTTGCCGGTCTGGGTGTTGACGGCGACGCGACGAACCCCCCAGCGGCGGCACCAGCGCAGCGAATCGAGCACGAGGGCCGTGCCGACCCCTCGGGACTGGTGGCCCGGATCGACGGCCAGGCGCTGCAGGTAACCGAAGCGCCGGGCCCGACCGGTGACGGCGAACCCGACGACGCGGGTCGTGTCGTCGGCCCGCACCGCCACGCGGACGCGGGTGACGGGTGTGGCGCGGATGGCGTCGTCGAGCGTGGCGGCGTCGCTCCAGCCGCGGGCGACGGCGCTGGTGGGGATGCCCTCGATGGCGGCGAAGGCGGCCCGGTCGAGGGCGAGGAGGTCGGCGACGTCGGTACGGCGCATGGCCCGGAACCGGACCTCCGCCCCGGGGCGCCGGTCGGCCCGGCGGGCCGGGAGGCCGTCGAGGTCGTGGGTGAGCACCTCGAGCTGCAGGGCGGTCTCGAAGCCGCAGGCCAGGAAGGGCTCGGCGTCGACCGGGGTGAGGACCCCGGTGCGCACCGTGCTCACCCCGTCGGGTACCCGGCTGAGGGTGGTCGTGACGTTGGCCGCCGACAGCGCCCGCCGGTCGAGCGGGGTCAGCACCGCGGCCGTGCCACCGGTACCGTCGGGCCGCAGGTCGATGCGGATGCGGCTCGGTCGCCCGGGCCCGACGGTCGGGGTTCCGGGGCTCCGGCGCGTGTCGGCGTCGGCGGAGAGCCTGGTCAGGCGGCGCGACGACACGAGCGACACGTCCGCAGGTTACCGGGGGTCCGGGCCCCCGCTCCCGATCCCGGTCCGGTCCCGACCCGAATCGGGACCCGGACGGACCTGGGCGGCGTCCTATCCTGGACCCCTCGTGATCCCGCCCCGCTTCCGCCCGCTGATCGACGAGGTCCGTCCGGTGGCGGAGGCCTTCGGCCGGCACGGCCACGCCGTGTACCTGGTCGGGGGCATCGTGCGCGACGCCCTGCTCGGCCGGGAACGCCGGGAGCTGGACCTCGACCTCACCACCGACGCCCGTCCGGAGCAGACGCGGGCGATCCTGCAGTCGCTGCGTCCCGAGGCGGTGTGGACCCAGGGTGAGCGCTTCGGCACCATCGGAGCCCGCATCGACGGGCGCGCCTACGAGATCACGACCCATCGCGCCGAGGCCTACGGGCCCGACTCGCGCAAGCCCGAGGTCGAGTTCTCGACCGACATCGAGGCGGACCTGTCGCGGCGCGACTTCACCATCAACGCCATGGCCCTCCGGGTGCCCGACCCCGTGCTGATCGATCCGTTCGGGGGCATGGCGGATCTGGTGGCCAAGCGTCTGCGGACTCCGCTCGATCCCGAGGTCAGCTTCTCCGACGATCCCCTGCGCATGCTTCGGGCCGCCCGCTTCCTGGCCGGGCTCGACCTCGAGGTGGACGACGCCGTGGTCGCCGCCGTGCGGTCCATGGCCGAGCGCTTGCGGATCGTGTCGGCGGAGCGCATCCGCGACGAGTTCGACAAGCTGATGGTCGTCGACCGGCCCGGCCGGGGGCTGTGGTTCGTGGTCGAGACGGGGCTCGCCGCCCAGTTCTTCCCCGAGCTGCCGGCGCTGCACTTCGAGCAGGATCCGGTGCACCGCCACAAGGACGTGCTGACCCACACGATCGCCGTCGTGGAGAAGACGAGCCCGGAGCGGATCCTGCGCCTCGCTGCGCTGTACCACGACATCGCCAAGCCCGTCACCCGCGGCATCGGCCCCCAGGGCGTCACCTTCCACCATCACGACATGCGCGGCGCCAAGATGACCCGCAAGCGGATGCGGGCGCTGCTCTACAGCAACGAGGACGTCGAGGCCGTCGCCCAGCTCGTCGCCCTGCATCTGCGGGTGCACACCTACGCCATGGGATGGACCGACAGCGCCGTGCGCCGCTACGTGCGTGACGCCGGACCGCTGCTCGACCGTCTCAACGAGCTCCAGCGCTGCGACTGCACGACGCGCAACCCGAAGAAGGCGGCCGCCCTCGCCCGGCGGATGGACGACCTCGAGGAGCGCATCGCCCGCCTGCGCGAGCAGGAGGAGCTCGACGCCATCCGACCCGATCTCGACGGCAACCAGGTGATGGCGATCCTGGGCATCCCGCCCGGCCGGGCCATCGGTGAGGCGCTGACGATGCTCCTCGAGGCCCGTCTCGACGAAGGCCCCCTGGGCGAGGAGGAGGCGACCCGACGCCTGCTCGCCTGGTGGGGCACGCGGTCGGCCGGCTGATCCGGGCAGGATGGTGCGATGCGAGCCCTGGTGGTCCATGCCCACCCCGACCCCGAGAGCTTCAACGCCCAGCTCTGCCGGGCGGCCGTCGAGGCCCTCGTCGGCCGCGGGCACCACGTCGACGTGCTCGACCTGTACGCGCTCGGCTTCCGCGCCGCCATGACCACCGGGGAGCGGCTGGCCTACGAGAGCGAGGAACCGCTGCTCGATCCGATGCTGCGCGAGCACGCCGCGCTGCTGCGGGCGGCGGAGCTGCTGGTGTTCGTGTACCCGACGTGGTGGTGGGGGATGCCGGCGATCCTCAAGGGCTGGCTGGAGCGGGTCATGGTCCCGGGCGTGGCGTTCGTGCTCGACGACCGGTCGCGCATGCGTGGGGGTCTGCGATCGCTGCGACGGGTCGTCGGCATCACCACCTACGGGTCGAGGCGCCCGGAGATGTTCCTGCTCAACGACGCCGGGCGCCGCATCGTGAACCGCTGCGTGCGCATCCTCGCCCCGCCGCTGCGGTGCCGCAGCACGTGGCTCGCCCTCTACGGGCTCGACACGCGTACCGACGCCGAGCGCCGGGCGTTCCTCGAACGTGTCCGCACGGCGGTGGGGGCCCTGTGAGCGGGCCCGGCTCTGCGCCGAACCGCGCGCTGGTGCAGCTTCGCAGCGCGCTGCGGGGACGGGTGCCCGGGTTCCCCCAGACGCGGCGGGCCCTCGTGGTCGTGTGCCATCCGGTGCCCGGCTCCTTCGTCCACGCCTGCGCCGATGCTGCTGTGGAGGGCCTGCGTTCGGCCGGCCGGGAGGTCCGCGTCGTCGACCTCTACGCCGAGGGCTTCGATCCCGTGCTGTCCCGTCAGGAGTGGCGCACCCGCATCGACGCTCCCCTCGTGCACCCCCACGCCGGGCACCTGCGCTGGTGCGACGAGCTGGTGCTCGTGTACCCGACGTGGTTCGGGTCCCAGCCCGCCATGCTGAAGGGCTGGTTCGACCGCGTGTGGGCCGTCGGTGTGGCCTACGACCTGCCGCCCGGGGCGAGGACGATCCACGGTCTGCTGCGCGGCATCGGACGCATCACGGTGGTCACCACCCATGGCTCGCCCAAGCACGTGAACGCGCTCCAGGGTGAACCCGGCAAGCGGGTGGCGCTGCGCGGGCTGCGGGTGCTGTGCGGGCTCACGACCCGGGGCCGCTGGATCGCCTTCTACGGCAACGACGCCGCCACCGCCGCTGACCGTCGGGCCTTCCTCGCCCGGGTCCGGGATCAGCTCTCGGCCTGATCAGCTCTCGAGGTAGTACTCGATGCCGAGATGGGTGATCTGCTCCTCACCCATCATCCAGCGCAGCGTGTTCTTGAGCTTCGTCTGCTGGATGAACAGGTCGTGCTCGGGGTACAGACCGGGGGCCGTCATGGGGCTCTTGTAGTAGAAGCTCAGCCACTCCTGGATCCCTCCCAGGCCGGCCCGCTGGGCGAGGTCGCTGAAGAGGACGAGGTCGAGGGCCAGCGGGGCGGCGAGGATCGAGTCGCGGCAGAGGAAGTCGACCTTGATCTGCATCGGATAGCCGAGCCACCCGAAGATGTCGATGTTGTCCCACCCCTCCTTGTTGTCGCCCCGGGGCGGGTAGTAGTTGATGCGCACCTTGTGGAAGATGTCGCCGTAGAGCGCCGGGTACTTCTCGGGCTCGAGGATGTACTCGAGCACACCGAGCTTCGACTCCTCCTTGGTCTTGAACGACTCGGGATCATCGAGCACCTCGCCGTCGCGGTTGCCCAGGATGTTGGTCGAGTACCAGCCCTGCACGCCGAGCATGCGGGCCTTGAACATGGGGGCCAGCACCGTCTTGAGGAGGGTCTGGCCGGTCTTGAAGTCCTTGCCCGAGATCGGCACCTTGCGCTCGGTGGCGAGGTCGCGCAGCACCGGGATGTCGACGGTCAGGTTGGGGGCGCCGTTGCAGAACGGGACGCCCTCGAGGATGGCGGCGTAGGCGTAGAGCATCGACGGGGCGATCGTGGGGTCGTTGGCGTCGATGGCGGCCTCGAAGCTGGCGAGGTCCATGTGGGCGGGCCCGGGCTCGAGGAAGATCTCGGTGGAGGCGCACCAGATCATCACCACGCGGGAGCAGCCGTTGGTCTCGGCGAAGCTGCGGATGTCGGCCCGGATGGCCTCGAGCATGCGGCGCTTGGAGCTCTTGTCGAGCACGTTGGGCCCATCGAGGCGCTTCACGTAGTACGGGTCGAAGGCGGCGTTCATGGGCCGCACCGAGCGCAGGACGTCGGCGATGGGCTCGAGATGGCGGGTCTCGAGCACCCCGGCCCGGGAGGCGGCCACGTAGGCGTCGTCGGGGAACGGGTCCCAGGCGCCGAAGACGACGTCGTCGAGGGAGGCCAGCGGAACGAAGTCGCGGATCAGGGGGCTGCGCGACTCGGTGCGCTTGCCCAGGCGGATCGTGCCCATCTGGGTGAGCGACCCGAACGGCTCACCCTGCCCCCGCTTGGCCAGCTCCACACCGGCGATGAGCGTGCTCGACACGGCGCCCAGTCCGACGGTCAGGATGCCGAGCTTGCCGTCGGCGGGGGCGATCTGCGGGGGCGTGGGTGCGGACATGGTGGACCTCCGGGAGGCGTGCTCGCGCGGAGGGCGGCACGTGGCGGCTTCGAGGGTAGCGGCCCGGGCCGGGCCGCTGGGTCGGGGGGCCGGTCGGGCCCGGTCGGGGCCGATGGCCGACGCGTCCACGGGGACGGTCCGACCCCTGCCCGGCGGGCCCGGGAACCCGGTGCCGGGACGTACCCTGGGTGTCGATGGCCTTCCGTCCCACGAGCATCCAGGGCGTGCCCGGGTCGGTCGGCGCCGTGGCGGGCACGTCGGGCACGATCGACTA
>JBIKWW010000216.1:0-6239 GCA_044356125.1 Acidimicrobiia bacterium | reverse complement strand
AGCCTGGCCGCGACCGGCCTGTGGCTGGGCGCCCTGCTCGTCGGATCGCTGCGCCTCCCCGACACCGGCGGCGCTCCCGGCGTCGTGATCGGGCTGTGCGCCCTGTACTTCGTGGTGCTGTGCGTCCGGGCCTCGGTCGTGCGACGGGCACCGGCGCCCCTCACCGCCTGAGCACCGACCCGAGCCCGATCCCGAGCCCGATCCCGAGCCCGAAGACGAGGAGCACGCCCATGGCCACCACCCGACGAGCGGCCGCAACGGCCGGGTTCCGGGGCTTCCCCGCCGCCGCCCTGGAGTTCTTCGACGACCTCGAGGAGCACAACGAACGGTCCTGGTGGCAGGCCAACCGGTCGCGCTACGACGAGTCCGTCCGCGGTCCGCTCGATGCGTTCCTCGCCGAAGCGGCTCCCGAGTTCGGGACCGCGCACGTGTTCCGACCCAACCGCGACACGCGCTTCTCGACCGACAAGACGCCCTACAAGACCAACATCGGCGCCGTCATCCACGACGGTGCCGCCATGTACTACGTGCACCTCGACGGCGGCGGGCTGTTCGCTGCGGCCGGCGCCTACATGATGGCCTCCGACCAGATCGCCCGGTACCGGGCCGCCGTGGCCGACGACCGCACCGGAGCCGGGCTGGCCGCCATCGTCGAGGCTGCCGAGGCCAGCGGGCTGAGCGTCCACCAGCCCGACCTCCAACGAGTCCCGCCGCCCTACCCGAAGGACCATCCCCGCGGTGCGCTGCTGCGCTGCAAGAGCATGACGCTGGGTCGGCGCTTCGGCACCCCCGCCTGGCTGCACACCCGGCGCGCCGGCGCCGAGATCACCAGGGTGTGGCGGGATTCGAAGCCTCTCGTCGACTGGCTCGGTGCCCACGTCGGGCCCAGCGAGCAGTCGAACGAACGTCGCCGCTGAGGCCCGCCCCCCTCAAGATCCGGAGCGTTCGCGCCGATGAACCGATGACAGCCCCGTGTCACCGATCGCAGGAGCCACCATGGCCGACAACGCGTACCGCCTCCTCACCCGCAGCGACATGGACGGCCTCGTGTGCGCCGTGCTGCTCAAGGAGCTCGGGATGCTCGGGGAGATCTCGTTCCAGCACCCCAAGGACGTCCAGGACGGCAAGGTGCCGGTCGGTCCCCGCGACATCCTCACGAACCTGCCGTACGTGCCGGGCTGCCACCTCTGCTTCGACCACCACGCCAGCGAGGTCACCCGCACCGACGGGATGGCGACGCCGGGCCACGTGATCGATCCGCGGGCCAAGTCGGCGGCACGGGTCGTCTACGACCACTTCGGCGGCAGGGCCGCCTTCCCCCGGGTCTCCGACGAGATGATGGCCGCCGTCGACAAGGCCGACTCCGCCGGCTTCGACCTGCAGGACGTGCTCGACCCCACGGGCTGGGAGCTGCTGTCGTTCCTGATGGACGCCCGCACCGGCCTCGGGCGCTTCCGCGACTTCCGCGTCTCCAACTACCAGCTGATGATGCAGCTCATCGACTGCTGCCGCGACCTGTCCATCGACGAGATCCTGGCGCTGCCCGACGTCGCCGAGCGCGTCGAGCTCTACCAGGCCCACCAGGTGCCGTTCCGGGCCCAGCTCGAGCGGGTCGCCGAGGTCCACGGGAGCCTCGTCGTGCTCGACCTGCGCAACGAGGACGTCATCTACGCCGGCAACCGCTTCATGATCTACGCGCTCCACCCGCAGTGCGACATCTCGATGCACGTCATGTGGGGCCGGGAGCGCCAGAACACCGTGTACACGGTGGGCAAGTCGATCTTCGACCGGGGCAACCCCGTCGACATCGGCGACCTCATGCTCACCTACGGAGGCGGAGGCCACCCGGCCGCCGGCACCTGCCAGGGGCCCAACGAGCAGGCCGACGCCACCAAGGCCGAGCTCATCGAACGGCTGGTGTCCCTCTCGGCCCGGCGACCCGTCGCCGTCTGAGGCGTCTGGGCCACGGCCGAGGGGCCGTGCGAGGGGCCGTCCGAGGGGCCGTGCGTCTGGGCCGTCCGAGGGGCCATCCGAGGCCTCGACGGCCCCGTCGGTCGACTGCACGCCGGTCGGCTCGGGCATGATCCGGGGTGGAGTCGGTCGAGCACGGCGGCGCGTCGGCTGACCGCACGCCGTCACGCGACCCCACCGAGGAGACCAGGCCATGACCCATCGACTGAGCCTCGACGACGTCGAGGACCTCGCCCGGCGGATGCTGCTCGCCTCGGGGGCGAGCGGGCTCCAGGCCGGCCCGACGGCGCACAGCATCCGCGAGGCCGAGGCCGACGGCATCCGCACGGTCGCTCTGGCGTACCTGCCCGTCTACTGCGAGCACCTCCGCTGCGGCAAGGTGCTCGGTGACGCCGTGCCGTCGGTGACCCGGCCACGCCCGGCGACGGTGGTGGTCGACGCCGGCAACGGCTTCAGCCACCCTGCCTTCGTGGCCGGCGAGAGCGCCCTGGTCGAGGCGGCGCGCACCTGCGGCGTGGGTGTGCTCACCCTGCAGCACTCGTACTCGGCCGGGGTGCTCGGCTGGTTCGTCGAGCGCCTGGCCCGTCAGGGGCTGGTCGCCATCATGTTCGCCAACTCCTCGCCGTCCATGGCTGCGTGGGGTGGAACCCGGCCCTTCTTCGGCACCAACCCGATGGCCTGGTCGGCACCGCGGCCCGACGGCGATCCGGTGGTGGCCGATCTGTCCAGCTCGGCCGTGGCCTGGGTGACGGTGAAGCAGGCCGCCGATCGCGGCGAGGCCATCCCGCTCGGTTGGGCGCTCGACGCCGACGGCCGGCCCACCACCGATCCCCGGCTCGGTCTGGCCGGCACCATGGCGCCGGCGGGCGGGCACAAGGGGTCGGCGCTGGCGCTGCTCGTCGACCTGATGTCGGGCGGGGTGGCCGGGTCGCGGTTCTCCCACGAGGCGTCGGACTTCGGCGACAACACCGGCGGTCCCCCCGATGTCGGCCAGGTGGTGCTGGCGGTCGATCCGTCGGCCACGACGGGGCCGGGGTTCATCGACCGGATCGAGGCCGATCTGCGGGCGATGACGGCCCATTCCGGAGTCCGCCTGCCCGGGGATCGACGGCTCGGGCACCGGGCGCTCGCCGCGGTCGACGGTGTCGAGGTGCCCGACGACCTCTTCGCCGTGCTGGTGTCCTACCTCGAACCACGCTGACCGGGAGCGGGCGCCGGGGTCGACGAACGGCGCACCGAGTGCGGCGACGCCGACGGTGACCCCGGGACCCGGCGGGCGCGGGAGACCGTCGGACACCGCCGGGGCAGACCGTCAGACACCGCCGGGGCAGTCGAACCGGTGGACCAGGGGCTACGGTCGGGCCATGGAGCGCACCCGCACCCGCCCGGCTGCCCCCCGTTTCGGACGGCCCCCGGTCGCCCTCCTGGCCCTCGAGGGCGTTCGGGCCACCGCCGAGCTCGCCACCACGGCAGTGCTCTCGCCGCTGGCCCGGGCCCTTCCCCGAGGCGATGGCCGCCCCGTGCTGGTGCTGCCCGGCTTCACCGCCTCGGACCGCTCGACGGCGGTGCTGCGCCGCCTGCTGACCGACCTGGGCTACGACGTGCACGGCTGGCGCCTCGGCCGCAACCTGGGCCCGACCCCCCGGGTGCTGACCGGCATCACCCGGGCCTTCACCGAGTTGCGCCACCGGTCCGGACAACCCGTGACCGTCATCGGGTGGAGCCTCGGCGGGCTCTACGCCCGGGCCCTGGCCGACCGGGCGCCCGACGACGTCCGACACGTCATCACGATGGGCAGCCCGTTCCGCATGTCCAGCCGGGCCGACAGCCACGCCGCCACCCTGTACCGGGCCCTCAGCGCCTTCCACGTGCGGCCCATGGACAACCACCTCGCCCAGCCCGGCTACAGCGGACCCCCGACGGTTCCGGCCACGTCGATCTTCTCGCGCACCGACGGCGTGGTGCCGTGGCAGGCCTGCCTCGACGACCCGGGGCCCAGGAACGAGAACATCGAGGTCCACGGCGCGCACGTCGGGCTCGGCCACCATCCGGCCGTGCTGCGCCTCGTCGCCGACCGGCTCCGCCTCGACACCTGGGAGCCGTACGCACCGTCGTGGGCCGAGCGCCTCGCCGGTTCGGCCGTGCCCTGGACGGGCCCCGTCCCCACCGACTGACCGCCGCCGGACCGGTCAGGAACGGGCCCGGTCAGCAATGGGCCCGGTCAGCAATGGGCCCGGTCAGCAATGGGCCCGGTCAGCAATGGGCCCGGTCAGCAATGGGCGAGGCGCAGGCCGGCCGTGTCCCACGGCACCGCCACCAGGCGGCCCGTCGCCGAGAGCGTGATGAACGCCGTGCGCAGGTCGGGGCCACCGAAGCAGATGTTCGTGGTGAGCGGGTCGACGTAGGGGTCGGGCAGGCGCACGTGGCGGTGCGTGCCATCGGGGGACACCACGGTGATGCCACCGTTGACGATGGTGGCGACGCACACGTTGCCCTCGGCGTCGACCGCCAGCGAGTCGAGCAGCTGCAGGCCGGGCAGGCCGCACACCATGCCGCCCAGCGGCCCGGGCGGCCCGGCCACCCCGGGCTCGACCACCGGTCGTGCGTAGACGCGGCCCGTGTGGGTCTCCGCCCAGTAGACGGTGTCGCCCGACGGTGACAGGCCGATGCCGTTGGGCCCGTCCACCGGACGCACCGCCTCGTGCACGTCGGAGCCGTCGCACCGGCCGTACCAGATGGCCGTGCGGTCGGCACTGTGCTCGGTGCGGGTGCCGTGGTCGGTGAACCAGAAGCCGCCGTGCCCGTCCATGACCAGGTCGTTCGGCGCCCGCAGCGTGGGGGCGTTCGAGGCGTCGTAGAGCGTCGTCACGGCCCCCGTGGTGAGGTCCACCCGGGCGATCCGCCCGCCTCGCCAGGTGTCGGGGAGCGGTCCGGGGAAGTTCATGCCGTTGCGCTCGATCCAGCGGAACGAGCCGCCGTTGTCGGTGACGTAGAGGGCACCGTCGGGCCCGAGCGCAGCCCCGTTGGGACCCCAGCCGGTCATGTCGGCCGCCACCTCGGGAGCGTGCCAGCCCCCGCCCTCGGCGGCCGGGCGGGGCCGGATCCGGGTGATGCGCTGCGCCTTGATCTCGACGAGCACGATCGACCCGTCCGGCATCCACACGGGACCCTCGGGGAACTCCAGACCGGAAGCGACCAGTTCGACGTCCATGCCGAGCACCCTACCGACCGGCCCCACGCGCGCCCCATCCGGAGCGTCAGCGGTCGGCGCGGGAGCGTCAGCGGTCGGCGCGGGAGATCAGCCAGGCCCCGGCCAGCAGCACGGCACAGCCACCCACCTCGAGGGCGACGATGCGCTCGTGGCGCACCAGCACCCCCAGGATCAGCGCCATCACCGCTTCCAGGAACGTGAGCGACGCCGCCCTGGTCGACCCGACGCGCGCCGAGAGCTCGATCATGGCGACGAAGGCGATCGCCGTGCCGAACACGCCGAGCGCACCGACCGCGAGCGCCGCCCCCGTGTCCCACGACGACGAGCGCAGGCCGGCCAGACCGAGCGGAGCGGTGAGTGCGGTGGCGATGAGCTGGCAGCGCCAGAACACCGGGATCGATCCGTAGCGTTGGGCGAGGGGCACGTTGACGGTGACGGCGAACCCGTAGCTCACGCACGCCGTCAGCACGAGCACCACACCGAGGGCGCTCGAGCCACCGTCGGAGAGGGCGGGGAGCCCGAGCAGCACGATGCCGACCGTGCCGACGGCCAGGCCGGTCCGTTGGGCGACCCCGGGCAGGCGGGCCAGCGCCACCGAACCCACCACGGCGGCGAACAGCGGGATCGATCCGTTCAGCATGCCTGCCAGCCCCGACGAGATGTGCTGCTGGGCGATCGGGAACAGCGTCATCGGGAACGCCAGCCACAGCACGCTCACGGCCACGAGACGGGGGCGGTCCTCGGGCGCGATGCGGGTCCGCCGGGCCACCGGGAACAGCGCCAGGGTGACCGCCCCGAGGGCGATGCGGGCGAAGGTGACCACACCGGGAGCGAAGTGCTCGACCCCCTGGGCGATGAAGATGAACGACGCTCCCCACACCAGGCCCGGAAGCAGCACGAGACCCCAGTCCCGGGCGGCGAAGGCCTCGCGGTGGGTCCCCTCGCTGGTGAACCGGGCGCGCCGGGACACGGGCGGGGTGGGCGACGACACGGAGGCGGAGTCTGCCAGCGTCGGGCCCCGGCCGGGCCGATTTCCCACGTGACCGGTGCCGGTGCT
>JBIKWW010000215.1:0-6247 GCA_044356125.1 Acidimicrobiia bacterium | reverse complement strand
CGCCGATCGGATCGCCGATCGATTCGCCGCTGGGACGGCCGACGGGCGGGTCGCGGGCCGCGCGGCCGACGGGCACCCCGTCGTCACGGTGCTGAGGTCCCCGGCCAACATCGGCTTCTCGGCGGCCGTGAACGCCGGGGTGGCGGCGGCCCCGGCGGGGACCGATCTCGTGCTGCTGCTCAACGACGACGCCGTGCCCGCTCCCGGCGCCCTGGCGGCCATGGCCCGGGCGCTGCGGGCGGCCACGCCCGACGTGGTGGGCGTCGCCCCGAAGATGGTCCTCGGCGGCCACCCCGGCGTCATCGACTCGGTCGGGATCTGCGTCAACGGACGCGGCGAGGGGATGAACGTCGGGCTCGGCCAGCCCGACATCGGCCAGTTCGAGGAGCCCGGGGCATGCTTCGGCGTGTGCTTCGGGGCGGCGCTGCTGCGACGCGATGCGCTGGGTCCGTCGGGGTCGGTGGGCCCGCTGTGGGAGCGGTCGTTCCTGTACTACGAGGACGTCGAGTGGTGCTGGCGGGCGGGACTGGGCGGCCACCGGTTCCTGACCGTGCCGAGCGCCGTCGTGACCCACGAGATGTCGGCGTCGTCACGGGCCGACGGCTACGACGCCAAGCACGTCCACATCGAGCGGAACCTGCTGCTGTGCGCGACGCGCTGCGCCGAGCCGCGCCGGGCCGTGGCCATCTGGGCCTGGCGGGCTCCGAGGCTCCTGCGACGGGCCCTGCGGGGCGACCGGGGCCGGGCCTCGGCCCTGGCCCTGCTCGGGGCGGTGCGGGGACTGCCCCGGGAGCTGCGGGCCCGGCGGGCGATCCAGCGCCGCCGCACCCGCCCCGACGCCTCCCTGCTGCGCTTCGCCGACGGGCAGCGGATCTTCTTCGACCCCGTCACCTACGAGCCCGTCGAACGGGAGGCGGCGTTGGCGGCGGCCCGGGCCCGACTCGGTTCCGGGCCCTCCGGCTGAGGGGTCAGGCCCCGTCGTCGGTCCCGGTCACCGGGATGTCGGCCCGGCGTCGGCGCTCCATGGCGCCGGGCTCGGGTTCCCGCCGGACCCCGGCGGCGGTCACCTGCTCCCAGCGCCCGAACATCGTCAGGATGCCCTCGGTCTCGTGGACGAGCGCGGGCGCGACGTCGAAGCGGCAGCCGTCCTGCCACCAGTCGTAGGTGTGGGTGCTCCACTCGTCCTGGATCGCGTAGGAGAGCTCGTAGGTGGCGGGCAGCAGCGGCAGCGGGTCGACGACGTAGTCGAAGCACCCCTCACCCTCGAGCAGGCGGGGGATCATGCCCTGCTCCCGGTTGTTGACGCCGGTGACGTGGATGCCGTCGATGCGGCGCACGGCGAAGCCGATGCAGGGCCGGTCGATCGGGCCCTGGTTGACGCGGTAGCGGACCCGGAACGTGCAGCGGTCGCCCGTCCGCACGACGCCGGTCGGCTGGCCGTCGGGACCGAGCACCTCGACGGCGAGGATCTCGGCCTCGCCCGATCCCCAGCGGGTGGACACGCCGTCGTGGCCGGGGAGCCGGGAGACGTGGACGTTGCCGAGGTAGGTGTCGACCACCGCTCCGGCGTCGCCGACCATCTCCAGGCGGCCGTTGCGCAGCCAGGCCAGCCGGTCGCAGATCCCCCGGAGCTGGTTCAGCCCGTGGGAGACGACGACGATCGTGCGCCCGTCGCGCTGCAGCTCGGCGAACTTCTCGGTGCAGCGGCGCTGGAACTCCTCGTCGCCGACGGCGAGGACCTCGTCGATGAGCAGCACGTCGGGATCGACGTTGATGGCGACGGAGAACCCGAGGCGCACGTACATGCCCGACGAGTAGTTCTTCACCGGGGTGTCGATGAACCGCTCGAGCCCGGCGAACTCGACGATCTCGTCGAAGCGCTGGTCGAGCTGTCGGGTGCTGAGGCCGAGGATGGACCCGTTCAGGTAGACGTTCTCGCGTCCCGAGAGCTCGGGATGGAACCCGGCACCCAGCTCGAGCAGTGCGCTCACCTTGCCGGTGACCTCGATCGTGCCCGAGTCGGGTCGCAGGATGCGGGCCAGGCACTTGAGGAGGGTGGACTTGCCCGAACCGTTCTGGCCGACGATCCCGAAGGTCTCGCCGCGTCGGATGTCGAAGCTCACGTCGTCGACGGCCAGGAACTCCTCGTAGGACGCCCGACGGCCGCGCAGCAGCGAGACCTTCAGGCTGTCGTTGCGCTCGTGGTAGATCCGGAACCGCTTGGACACGTTGCGGACCGAGACGGCGGTCTCGCCCGACGAGGACGGGCCCCGGCGGCCGTCTCCGGCGGTGATCGAGCGGTCCTCGAGATCCGCGTTCGGGGCGTCCATCACGGAAGGAGGCTACCGGGGGCCCACCCGGGGGCACGGCACCGTCACGGTACGGTGACCGTCCATGCCCGGTCTTCCCACCGAGTCCGCCGTCACGGCCGACGAGATCAACCGCTTCATCGACAGCGACTTCTCCAACTCGCGCTCGCGCTGCACCGCCGTGGGGCCCGGCTGGGCCGAGGTCCATCTGCGCGCTGACGGTTCCATGATGCGCCCACCGGGCGACATCATCCAGGGTCCGACCGTGTTCTCCCTGGCCGACGCCGCCCTGTACTACGCCGTGTTCACGGTGGTCGGGATCGAGCCGATGGCGCTGACCAGCGAGCTGTCGATCCGGTTCCTGCGACCCGCCCGCGGCACCGACCTGATGGGCCGGGCGACGCTGCACCACGCCGGTCGGCGCTCGGTCATCGGCAGCGTCGGGATGTGGACGCCCGACCGCCCCGACGCGCCGGTCGCCGTCGCCCAGGGGACCTACGTCCTGCCCGGGCGCTGAGGGAAGTGCACGCCTTCCTGATCAGCTTCGGCATCATCTTCGTCGCCGAGCTGGGCGACAAGAGCCAGCTCATGGCCATGACACTGGCCGCCCGCTACCGGCCCCGGGTCATCCTCGCCGCCATCACCGCGGCGACGGCCGTGGTGCACCTCATCAGCGTGCTGCTCGGGGCGGCGCTGGGCGTGGCACTCCCCACGCGGGCCATCACGGTGGTGGCGGGCCTGGCCTTCCTCGGCTTCGCCGCCTGGACGCTGCGGGGCGACGAGCTGACCGACGAGGACCGCGAGCGGGCCGAGCGGGGCGGCCGGTCGGTGTTCTGGAGCGTGGCCATCGCGTTCTTCCTGGCCGAGCTGGGCGACAAGACCATGCTCGCCACCGTCACGCTGGCCACCGACAACGGGATCGTCGGCACCTGGCTCGGCTCGACGGTCGGGATGGTCGCGGCCGACGCCCTGGCCATCGTCGTCGGGCTGCTGCTCGGTGCCCGCCTGCCCGAGCGGGTCATCCGCGTCGGGGCCGCCGCCACCTTCGTGGTCTTCGGCCTGCTGCTGATCGCCGAGGGCCTCCGCTAGCCGAGTAGCCAGCTGGCTAGCTGCCCGCGGTCATGGACGAGCCGTCGGGCAGGCGCACCCCGGTGACCCGGCCGTCGGGCCCGAACTCGATGACCGGCAGGATGCACGGCGGGATGCCAATGGCGGCCCCGGCGGCGACGGCGTCGGCCGCCGTGGCCAGGGGGGCCAGCCAGCGCAGCATGGCGACGGTCGGAGGCAGCAGACCGAGCTCCTTGGCGGCGTGGCGGTCGAGCGCCTCGCCCGGCCGGACCCACAGGCTCTCGACGGTCTCGCTGCCGTCGTGGAGTGGGGTCTGGCCCTCGGGTGCGGCGGCCACGAAGAAGCGGGTGTCGAAGCGGCGCCGCTCCCCCACCGGGGTGATCCAGTGGGCGACGTACTGCACGTGGGTCAGGTCCATGCGCAGGCCCTCGCTGCGGCACAGGTCGAGCAGGGGCAGCGACCCGTCGTGCACGGCCCGGCGGGCCTCGGCGAAGCGGGCCTCCCGGGCGGCGTCGCCGTCGAGGCGGACCGTCGAGCCGTCGGCGGTGTGGGCGAGCAGCACCCCGGCCTCCTCGAAGCACTCCCGGATGACGGCCACCCAGAAGCCCAGGCCACCCCGGTCGAGCTCGAGCAGGCGGCTGGCGTCGGCGTCGGTGCGGCCGTCGACGAGGGCCTCGATCTCGGCGGTCCGGTCGGCGGCGTCGACCGCGCCTCCGGGGAACGCGTACATCCCGCCGGCGAACGCCGCTCCGAGGTTGCGCTGCATCATGAACACCTCGAGGCCCGACTCGCCGTCGCGGACCAGCATCACGGTGGCGGCGTCGCGCACGGGGACGGTCGTGGGGTCGAAGTCGGGCGTGCTCGGGCTGGTGGTGGCGCTCACGGGGGTCACGGTACCGAGCGGCCCCGCCGGGACGGCAATCCGGACCCCGGCCCGGGGGTACCCGTGGCGCCGTCAGTCGAGGAGCTTCCCGCTGCGCATGAGCTCCCACAGGATGTCGTGGTCGACCACGACGAAGGGAGCGAGGCGACGACGCTTGCCCAGGAAGCGCCGGGCCCGCCACAGCCCGTGGATCCGCCCGCGCACGACGGCGGGAACGCTGTGCCCCTCGCCCGTGCGGCGAAGGTGCCGGACGGTCTGCACGTCGGCCTTGAGGGCCGACGGCAGGGCGCGCAGCAGGATCGGGGTGGGGAAGTTGGCGAGCAGCATGCCCGGCTGGTTGCGCCAGGTCATGTACAGCGAGAAGTCGCTCGACCGGGCCTTGGAGCTGGCCGATCCCATGTGGAGCGCGTGGGTGCCGCCGACGAACCACGCCTCCCAGCCCATGACCACGGCCCGGGCGGCCAGGTCGACGTCTTCCAGGTACATGCCCATCTGCTCGTCGAGGTAGTCCTCGAAGGGCTGGGCCTCCAGGAAGCGCCGGGTATACAGGCACGCCGCGGCGTTCACGCCGAAGACGCGCTCGGTGGCGTGCACCCGATCGTGGCGGGTGCGGTTGCCCGCCTGGGTGGCCTGGAGGTTGCGGGCCACGAAGATGTGGTGGCTGTCGATGAGCGACGGGTCGGCCCAGTCGAGGGTGAGGGCCTGGAACATGGCGCCCCGCGGCTTGCGGCCCGCCTCCGCGACCACCACCTCGAGCCAGTCGGGGGCGAGACGGGCGTCGGTGTTGAGCAGCACGACGTGCTCGACCTCGGGGTCCTCGAAGGCACGGCGGATGGCCACGTTGTTGGCGTGCGCGAAGCCCGAGTTCCAGTCGAGCGCGATGACGTCGACGTCGGGATGGTGCTCCTGCAGCCAGGCCACCGACCCGTCCTTGGAGTCGTTGTCGACGACGATGGTCCGGTGGTCCGTCATCGTCTGCGCGCGTATGGACGCGATGCAGTCGGGCAGGAGGTGGACCCCGTTCCAGTTGACGATGCAGATGCCGACCCTGCTCACCACATCACCTCCCGCCCGGCCGAGAAGCTGCCGTCGAAGCCCTTGCCCGGGACCAGTGCCCCACCGGTGCGGTCGAGCTGGGGGTTGAAGAAGCGGGCGGGCGCCATCGGGGCACCGGTCACGGTGAAGGTGGTGTGGCTCCAGACGAGGCACATGCGGCCGGTGGCGGCGGCGGCGCCGGCGAAGACGGCGGGGTGGTCCCCGGCCTCGAGCAGGGCGAGATCGGCCCGTCGCACCAGGTAGCAGCGTCCGCTGACGGCGTCGACGTCGCGGCACCACTCGAAGCTGCCGAAGGCGGAATCCGGGGTCGACAGCCCGTTGACCAGGGGGAGCAGCTCGTCGCCGGAGCGGACGAGGCCGAGGTCGACGACCTGCCCGCCAGGTGACACGACCCGGGGCGACACGGCCAGGACGTGGGGCTGCAGCAGGGCCCCCACGAGGTCGTCGCACCATCCGTCGTCGTCGGGGGCGGCGACACCCGACATCACCATCACGACGTCGCCGAGGGCCCGCCGGGCGAGCAGGGACGGGTGCAGGGACGGGTGCGGGGCGGGGTCGATCAGCTCGAAGCGCCGCCCGGTCACGTCGAGCTCGACGTCGGAGAGCACCTCGGCGATCCGCGCGCCGCTCTGCCGGGCGAGGAGACGCTCGTAGCGGGCCTGGGCGGCCGAGGGGTCGCTCACGCCGCGCAGCACCAGCGACACCCAGGTCCCCGTCGGGACGGGATGGCGGACCCGGTAGAAGCCGGGGCGGCCGACGATCGCCTCCACGGACGTGTGGGGTCGCCCGGTGGCGTCGAGGTGCTCCCGCAGCGCCCGCACCCCGGCCTCGAGGACGGATTCCTTGACACCGAACTGGGCCGAGGTCGACGTCGCCGCCTTGCGCCAGTGGTAGAGGACCCGGGGGACGTGGACGATCCGTTCGGGGGGCA
>JBIKWW010000214.1:0-6262 GCA_044356125.1 Acidimicrobiia bacterium | reverse complement strand
GGCGTGCATCGTCAGCATGACGACCCGGACGGTCGGGTGGCCCTGTCGGATGCGTCGGCAGGTCTCGATCCCGTCGAGCACCGGCATGGTCACGTCCAGCAGGGCGACGTCGGGCTGCAGCGCAGCGGCCATGCGCACGGCGGCCTCTCCGTCGGCGGCCTCGCCGACGACCTCGAACCCGTAGGACTCGATGGACCGGCGGAGCCCCTCGCGCAGCATGCGGTGGTCGTCGACCAGCAGCACGCGGATCGTGCGGCGGGCGCCGGGGGCCGTGGTGGGGTGGGTCATCGTGCTCATCGTCTGGGTACTCGGCATCGCACGACGGTGCCTTGACCATTATTCGTGGTGATCTCGATCCGGGCCCCGAGGGTGGCGGCGCGTTCGCGCAGTCCCCGCAGCCCGAAGGAGTCCGGTCGGCCCTCCCCGGCGTCGATGCCGCGTCCGTTGTCGGCCACCTCGACGAGGATCTCGTTGTCGCGGACCCGGTAGCGCACATCGAGTTGGGTGGCCGAGGCGTGGCGTTCGGCGTTGCGGATCGCCTCCTGGGTGATGAGCCACAGCTCACGTTCCTGTCGGGCGGAGAGCTCGAATCGCACGTCGTGGTCGAAGTTCACGTGGAGCTGGGAGCGATGCTCGACACGCTCGAGGAACTCGCTGACCGTGGCGACGAGGTCGCGGTCCGTCGTCACCTCGGTGCGCAGGTCGTAGAGGGTCTCCCGCAGCTCGGCGACGATCCCGCGCACGTGCCCCCGCACGGCGTCGAGCTCGTCGACCAGCTGGGGTACGGCGCTCTGCTCGGCCTTGCGGCGGAGTCCGTCGAGCTCGAAGCCCACCAGGGCCACGGACTGGCCCAGGCGGTCGTGGAGGTCACGGGCGATCCGCAGACGCTCCTCGTCAGCGGCGGTGCGCTCGATGGCGCGGAACCACCGGGCGTTGTCGATGGCCAGGGCCACCGGCTCGACGATCTGTGCAGCCATGGCCGTCACCTGGCCGAGATCGACCGACGACGCCGGGAGCCACTCCAGCACGAGGATCCCCAGGTCGCGGTCGCGGGCCCGGAGGTGGATGCCGACGCTGACGCGGGCGATGCCCGACAGCGACTGCCCGGTCGGTCCGTCGGAGACCCCGATGCTCCTGCCCGACGTCGTCGCTGCGAGGTGGGTCGGGATGTCGGGTGCGGCGACGAAGGTCGGGAGGTAGGCGCCGTCGGCGCCGGCCACGGACCATCCGGGCAGGTCCCGCTCGACGAGGAGGATGGCGACGATGTCGGCGCCGGTGAGGTTCCTCGTGTTGGCGACCGTCCGGTCGATGACGTCGCGCAGGTCCAGCGAAGCGGGGAGCTCCAGAGCCAGTTCGTGGAGACGCTGCAGCAGGGTGTTGGCGCCGCGGAGCTTGGTCAGGGAGGCGGCCTGGGCGGCATTGGCCTGCTCGACGCTGGTGACGCTGCGGGCCGCGAAGTTGGTCACGCCGGTCACGATGAGCAGCACGAACGTGCCCTGGGCGGCCGCCATGAGCTGGTCCGGGCCGAGTGAGGACTCAAGGGTCCAGGCGGCGGTGACGATTCCCGCCGAGACCATGGCGACGGTGGCGGGCAGCAGACCCCGCTCGCTCAGCCCGACGACGAGGACCGCTGGCAGCAGCGCTGGGGTCAGGGGGGAGCTCCAGGACCCGGTGAGGGCGACCGCCGCCGTGGCGACGGCGACATCGGCCGTGAGGTGCAGGCCGAGCCGGGCGGCGTCGCCGTCGCGGACGGGCCATTGCCAGCGCAGGAGCGTCCACGCGGCCACGGCGGCCAGGCCGATGGACGCCCGGACCCCGAATCCGTCCCCGGTGACGAGGAGCCAGCACAGCGCCAGGGCGCCGAAGCGGGCGAGTGTGGTCCGACCGATCGACTGGTCGAGCGTCGTGCGCGCGCCGCCGGCCCGCCGGCCGCCGGGTACACCGTCGGCGGGCGGTCGGGGGAAGCGGCGGCGCTCCACGACCTCGGTCATCGGCAGGCCATCGGCGCCCGACGCCGCCACCTTGAACGCCGGCGGTCCGGTCGGCCCGGCCGGTGCGGATGCCTGCGGGGGGCGATGCGGGCGGTACCGTCGGCGTCCGTGAAGCTGGTCGGACTGGGTGGTGGCATCGGTGCGGGCAAGTCGACGGTCTCGGCGGCCCTGGCGGAGCGGGGGGCGGTGATCGTCGACGCCGACCTGATCGCCCGCGAGATCGTGGAGCCCGGCGGGCCGGCCTACGCCCCACTGATCGAGCGCTTCGGCCGGGGGATCCTCCAGCCCGACGGCACCCTGGACCGCAAGGCCCTCGCCGCCATCGTGTTCACCGATCCCGAGCAGCTCGCCGCCCTCAACGCCATCACGCACCCGGCGATCAACCGGGTGATCGCCGACCGGGTGGGCACCCACATCGGAACCGACCGTGTGGTGATCCTCGACGCCGCGCTGCTGTTCGACGCTCCCCGGGTGGGCATCGTCGGGCGGCTGCTCGTCGACGTCGATCCCGACACCGCCGTCGAGCGGCTCGTTCGTCACCGCGGCTTCTCCGAGGCCGACGCCCGGAACCGAATCGCCAGCCAGATGTCCCGGGAGGAGCGCCTGGCCCAGGCGGACTTCGTGATCGACAACTCCGGCGGCCTCGAAGCGCTGGCCCCCCAGATCGACGACGTGTGGCGTTGGATCGACGGACTCCCCGAGAGCCCGGTCGACGGCCGTCCGGGGAGCCGGGCCGACCTCCCGGCGACCTGACCCCCGGGGCCTGACCGGCCGACCCGTTCCGGCGTCGACCCGGCCGGAGCTGTCACCGGGCCTCCCTATCCTGGCCGCATGTCCGTCGCGCCCACCGCCGACCCCGCCGTTCCCGGGGATCCCGAGCCCCGGCGGTTCCAGGTGGTGTCCGACTTCGCCCCGGCCGGTGATCAGCCCACGGCGATCGCCCAGCTCAGCGAGGGCATCCGGGCCGGGGAGCGGTTCCAGACGCTGCTCGGCATCACCGGGTCGGGGAAGTCGGCGACGGTCGCCTGGGTGATCGAGCAGGTCCAGAGGCCCACGCTGGTCCTGGCCCCGAACAAGAGCCTCGCCGCCCAGCTCGCCAACGAGTTCCGCGAGCTGTTCCCCCACAACCGGGTGGAGTACTTCGTCAGCTACTACGACTACTACCAGCCCGAGGCCTACCTCCCTTCGAGCGACACCTACATCGAGAAGGACAGCTCGATCAACGACGAGATCGACCGGCTCCGCCATTCGGCCACGAGCGGTCTGCTGACCCGGCGCGACACGATCGTCGTGGCGTCCGTGAGCTGCATCTACGGCATGGGGTCTCCCGAGGAGTACCGGGGTCAGCTGCTCGAGCTCCACACGGGGGTCGACTACGACCAGCGGGCGATCCTGCGCCGTCTGGTCGACCTCCAGTACGACCGCAACGACGCCAACCTGACCCGGGGCCACTTCCGGGTCCGGGGTGACACGATCGAGGTCCACCCCGCCTACGAGGAGCACGTGCTGCGGATCGAGATGTTCGGCGACACCGTCGAGCGGCTCGTGACGATCGATCCGGTCACCGGCGAGCAGCTCGCCGAGCTCGCCGAGGTGATGGTCTTCCCGGCCACCCACTACGTCACCGGCGAGGAGAAGCTCCGGGCGGCCGTCCGCTCGATCGAGGAGGAGCTCCAGCAGCGCCTCGCCTTCTTCGAGCGTGAGAACAAGCTCCTCGAGGCCCAGCGCCTGCGCATGCGGACCCAGTACGACCTCGAGATGCTGCAGGAGGTGGGGTACTGCAACGGCATCGAGAACTACAGCCGCCACCTCGACGGCCGCTCCTCCGGTGAGGCCCCGTTCACCCTGCTCGACTACTTCCCGAAGGACTTCCTGCTCGTCATCGACGAGTCCCACCAGGCCGTTCCCCAGGTCCACGGCCAGTACGAGGGGGACCGCTCCCGCAAGGAGACCCTGGTCGACCACGGCTTCCGCCTGCCCAGCGCGGCGGACAACCGGCCCCTGCGGTGGGACGAGTTCTACGAGCGCCTCAACCAGGTGGTCTTCGTGTCGGCCACCCCGGGCGCCTACGAGATCGGCCAGTCCAGCCGGGTGGTCGAGCAGTTGGTGCGGCCGACCGGCCTCGTCGACCCGGAGATCATCGTCAAACCCACGAAGGGCCAGATCGACGACCTGATCGAGATGGCCCGGCGTCGGATCGACGCCGGTGAGCGCGTGCTCGTCACGACGCTCACCAAGCGCATGGCGCAGGATCTCACCGACTACCTCCTCGAGCAGGGCCTGCGGGTGCGCTACCTGCATTCCGAGGTCGACACCATCGAGCGCATCGAGATCCTCCGCTCGCTACGGCTCGGCGACTTCGACGTGCTCGTCGGCATCAACCTGCTCCGGGAGGGGCTGGACCTTCCCGAGGTGTCGCTGGTGTGCATCCTCGATGCCGACAAGGAGGGCTTCCTGCGCTCGGAGACGTCGCTGATCCAGACGATCGGGCGGGCGGCCCGCAACGTCAACGGCCAGGTGATCATGTACGCCGACTCGGTGACGGGCTCGATGCGGCGGGCCATCGACGAGACCCACCGTCGCCGCAAGCTCCAGATGGAGCACAACGCCCGGCACGGCATCGAGCCGAGATCGATCGTGAAGGCGGTGACCGACATCCTCTCGATGATCCGGCCCGACGAGGCCAAGGGCGCCCCCGTTCCCGGGTCGGACAGGCGCAAGCGCCGCCCCGGCGAGGGCCCCCGGCCGGAGTACAGGAACATGCCCCGCAACGACCTCGAGCGCCTCATCCGTGCCCTCGAGGAGGAGATGCACGACGCCGCCCGGGACCTGCGCTTCGAGTATGCGGCCCGTCTGCGTGACGAGATCAACGACCTGAAGAAGGAGTTGCGCGAACTGGGCTGATCCGGGGCTGATCCGGGGCTGATCGGGGGCTGATCCGGTGGCCGTTCAAGGCCTCGGTCGGGGGCGTCGAAGCATCTCCGATGGCCATCGCGCTCGACCCTCCGGCCGCTTCCGTGGCGCGCCCCGCGGTGGGCGCCCCCGTCCGGCTGACCGTCGCCGTCCTGGCGCTGGCCCTGGCACCCCTGCACCTCCTCGTCGACCCGTCGCCGGTGGTGGGCCTCGATCTCGGCCTGCTGATGCCGGCGGACCTCGTCATGGGTGCCGGGGCGCTCATCGGTGCCGTCGATCTGGTTCGGGCCATCGGGGAACGGCGGACGGTTCCCGGCCGGGTGCTGCCGGTGCCCCGCACCGTGCTCGGGCAGGCGTGGCTGGGCTTCGCCGGCGTCTATCTGCTCAGCGCCGCCGTGCACCAGTCGGGGGCGTGGAGCGTGGTCCGCCTGGCCGGGATGACGGTGATGGTGCGCACGGTCGCCGCCACCGTTGCCGGTCGCCGATGGGTCCCGCTGGTCCGGGCCATGAGCGCAGCCGTCCTCGTGCAGGCGGCGGTGGCGGCGGCGCAGGTTGCGGCGGAGGGCCCGGTCGGTCTCGCCGCCCTCGGGGAGCGGGCCAGCGCGTTCCGTCCGATCCAGGGCGTGTTCGCTCCGGCCGGAACCACGATCCACACCAACACCCTGGCCGTGTACGCCGCGGTCCTCGCCGTCCTCATCGCCGTCGCCTGGGCGGACGGTCAGCTGCACGGTCGTGCCGACCGGGCCGTGGCCCTGTCGGCGTCGGCTGCGGCGGGTGCGATCGTCGGCCTGTCGTTCTCGCGGACATGCGTGCTCGGCCTGGTGATGTCCCTGCCGCTCGTGGTCGTCGGAGCCGGGCGGACGGCCCGGTCCGGGAGGAGGTTCGGGGGTGGCTGGTCGGCGATGGTCCCGGTGGCCGTCGTGGTGCTGGGCTTCGCGCTGACGGCGGCGGTGCGCGCCGATGGCTGGGTGAGCCGCGTCGAGCAGTCGGCTGGAGGCACCGGTGAGCCGATCGGCAGCGGGCGAACGGCCACGGCCCGCCAGGCCGTCGAGTTGCTGAAGCTCGACCCCCTCCTGGGCGTCGGTCCCGGCAACTACGCGCTGGTGATGCTGAACACCCCTCGCATCGACGCCCTCTCGCCCGAGCACACGATCGTGCACAACCTGGCGCTCTTCACGGCGGCGTCCGTCGGGTTGGCGGGACTCGCCGCGCTGGCGGGCTGGGGAGCGGCCCTGCTCGGGGTGACGCGTCGGGGCCGGTGGCCGGCGTGGGCCGTCCTGGCGTCCCTGGTCGCCCCACTGGGGCTCGACGTCGCCCTGTACCTGGGCAGCGGATGGGTGGTGCTGTGCGTCGCCGTG
>JBIKWW010000213.1:0-6273 GCA_044356125.1 Acidimicrobiia bacterium | reverse complement strand
GCCGGCAACATCGGGTACTGCACGGCGAAGTCCGGGATGATCAACTTCACCCGATCGGCGGCCATGGAACTGGCCCCCCACGGGATCCGGGTCAACGGCTTCACTCCCACCGCCACCATGCCCGACGAACCGGCACTGGCCTCGGCCTTCGGCGCCGCCGTCGACGCCGCCCGGGTGGCGGGGACGATGGACTTCCCCGGTGCCAACCCCTGGGAGCGCCTCCCCACCCCGAGCGACTACGTGGCCCCCCTGGTGTTCCTCGCCTCCGACGACTCGGCGCTCATGACCGGCGGCAACATCACCGTCGACGGCGGCGCGCTGGCCAAGTACTGGCCGCAGGTCCCCCGCCGGGCCTGACCGGATCGGCGCCGAGGGCGTCCCCGGGGAACGGAGGTGCACGAGGGGGGTCCGATGGGGCAACCTCTGTCCATGTCCATCGCGCCCGACACCGACTTCTCCCTGGCGGACCGCTACCGGGCAACCGACGGGGAGGTGCTCGTCACCGGGATCCAGGCCCTGGCCCGGCTCCCCCTCGACCAGATGCGGGCCGACCGGGCCCGGGGCTGGAGGACGGCCGCCTTCGTCTCCGGCTACCAGGGTTCGCCCCTGGGCGGCTACGACCGTGAGCTGCTGGCCAACCGGGCCCTGCTCGACGAGTTCGGTGTCCACCACTGGCCCGGCACCAACGAGGACCTCGCCGCCACCGCAGTGGCCGGCAGCCAGCTCGTCGCCAACATGGAGACCCGCCGGGTGGAGGGTGTGGCCGGCTACTGGTACGGCAAGGCCCCGGGCCTGGACCGCGCCGGCGACGCCATCCGCCACGCCGTGTTCGCCGGGACCGCCCGGCGGGGCGGCGTGCTCGCCATGATTGGTGACGACCCGGCGTGCAAGTCCTCGACGGTGCCCTCCCGGTCGGATCCGATGGTGGCCGCGCTCGGCTTCGCCTTCCTCGACCCCGGCACCATGCAGGACATCCTCGACCTCGGGCGCCACGGCATCGAACTGTCCCGCTCCTCGGGGCTGTGGTGCGGGCTGAAGATCGTGACGGCCGTGGCCGACGGGTCGGGTCTGGCCGTGGTGGACCACGACCGCCTCCGGCCCGTGGAGCCGGTGCTGGAGGTCGACGGAGCTCCGTGGCAGCCGATGCTGTCGGGCTTCACCTCGGCACCGCTGTCGCTCGTCCAGGAGACGGAGGTCTTCGGCAACCGCCTGGAACTGGCCCTGCGCTACATCCGCGACAACGGGATCAACCAGGAGCCCGTGCGTTCCCCGTCGGCCTGGCTGACGATCATCGCCTCGGGCTACACCGCCGAGGTCGTGCTCGGGGCGCTCAAGGTGCTGGGCCTCGACGAGCAGCGGGCCGGGGAGCTCGGCATCCGCATGCTCAAGCTGCGGGCCGTGCACCCCCTCGACGCTGAGGCGGTGCGACGCGCCGCCCGGGGTGTGTCGACCGTGCTCGTGGTCGAGGAGAAGCGGGGTTACCTGGAGACGCTCGTGCGCGACGCGCTGTACTCCAGCCCCGACCGGCCGCTGGTGATCGGCAAGCACGACGCCGAGGGCCGTGCCCTCGTCCCCCTGGCCGGCACCCTCGGGGTGGAGGCCGTCGTCGAGCCGCTGCGCCGGGTCCTGCTCACCAACATCTCCGAGGAACGCCTCGCCCCGGTCAAGCGCCGCGGCGGGCTCGCCCTCCAGGTCCGCGCCGACGCCGTGCGGACGCCGTACTTCTGCTCGGGCTGCCCGCACAACACCAGCACGGTCGTGCCTGAAGGATCGCTCGTCGGCATCGGCATCGGCTGCCACGGGATGGTCAGCAGCATCGGTCACGCGAACCGTGGCGAGTTCACGGGCATCACCCAGATGGGCGGCGAGGGCCTCCACTGGGTGGGCATGGCCCCGTTCGTCGACACCCCGCACCTGTTCCAGAACCTCGGCGACGGCACCTACTTCCACTCGGGCCAGCTGGCCGTTCAGGCGGCCGTGTCCAGCGGCGTCACCATGACCTACAAGATCCTCTACAACGCCGCCGTGGCCATGACCGGCGGCCAGGACGCCACCGGTCTGATCCCGGTGCCGCAGCTGGCCGCCAAGCTGATGGAAGAGGGGGTCAAGGAGGTCGTCGTCACCACCGACGAGCCCGATCGGTACCGCGGCGTGAAGCTCCATGAAGGCGTGTCCGTACGCCATCGTGACGACATCCTCGAGGTGCAGGAGCACCTGCGCTCGGTGCCCGGGGTGACCGTGCTCATCCACGACCAGCAGTGCGCGGCCGAGAAGCGCCGCGACCGCAAGCGCGGCCTGCTGCCGACGCCCACCACCCGCCTGGTGATCGACCATCTCGTCTGCGAGGGGTGTGGGGACTGCGGCGTGCAGTCGAACTGCCTGTCGCTGGAGCCCTTCGACACCGACCTCGGCCGCAAGACGCGCATCGACCAGGGCAGCTGCAACCTCGACCGCTCCTGCCTGAAGGGCGACTGCCCGGCCTTCGTCACGGTCACGCCGGCACCCGCCGGGAGCCAGCGCCGGCGGGCCGCTCCCGACGTCGAGCTGCCCGAGCCGACCCGCGTCGTCCCCGCCGGGGGATGCACCGTCCGCATGCCCGGAATCGGCGGCACCGGGGTGGTGACGGTCAGCCAGATCCTCCTGGCTGCGGCCAAGATCGAAGGCCTGCCCGCCTCGGCCATGGACCAGACCGGCCTGAGCCAGAAGGCGGGGCCCGTGGTCTCCACCGTCACCTTCGGTGAACCCGTTCCCGGCCGCGTGCACGTGCTGCTGGCCTTCGATCTCCTGTCGTCAGTGACCGCGCCGAACGTGGAGGGGCTCGACCCCGAGTGGAGCCACGTCGTGGCCAACACGACGGTCACCCCGACCGGGCGGATGATCGGCAGGGTCGCCACCTCGACGCTCGACCTGTCCCCGTACCTCACCGAGCTCGGAGCCCGTACCGGCAGTACGCACAACCGCTGGCCCGAGGCGGGCCGACTGGCCGTCGGGCTGCTCGGTTCCGGAGTGGGGGCCAACGTCGTGCTGCTGGGCGTCGCCTTCCAGGCCGGGATGATCCCGCTGAGCGCAGCCTCGGTCATCCGGGCCATCGAGCTCAACGGCGTGGCCGTGGAGGCCAACAAGGCGGCGTTCGCCTGGGGTCGGCGCTGGGTGGTCGATCCTGCGGCGGTCGAGTCGGTCGCCTACGGCCACGGCGGCCCGGCCCCCGACCTGACCGGGCTGCAGGACCTCGGCGACGACGACCTCGTGCAGTTCGTGGCCCGACGCCGCGATGATCTGCGCGCGTACCAGGACGACGCCTATGCGCGACGTTACGTCGAGCTCGTCCGGAAGGTCGCCCGGGCCGAGCGCGAGGCCCGCGGCGCCAGTGGGGAGTTCACCTCGACGGTGGCCCGCCAGCTGGCCCGGGTGATGGCCTACAAGGACGAGTACGAGGTGGCCCGTCTGCTCGCCTCGGGCCACGACCGCGCCGAGCAGGCGCTGGGCGGCCCGATCGAGTCGATGACCTGGAACCTCCACCCGCCGACCCTGCGGTCGATGGGCATGGATCGCAAGCTGACCATGGGACCGTGGACCCGTCCGGCGCTGGAGGGCCTGGCCCGGATGAAGCGCCTGCGTGGCACCCGGCTCGACCCCTTCGGCCGGGCCGCCATGCGCCAGCAGGAGCGGGCCCTGGTCGGCGAGTACAGCGCCCTGGTGACCGACCGGCTGCTCCCCATGCTCGCCACCGATCCGGAGCGGGCGGTCCGCATCGCCGGGCTGGTGGACCAGGTCCGGGGCTTCGAGCACGTCAAGCAGCGCAACCTCGACGCCTACCGGGCGGCCCTGGCCGCCGAGCTCGCCCAGGCCTGAGCGAGCCGGCCGGTCGGACCCGGTGACAGGATCAGCTGATGACCACGCTGCGTTCCCGGTGGGCCTCGGGCGATTCCACGCTCGGCGCCTGGCTCTCGATCCCCTCCACCGTGTCGGCCGAGGTGACGGCCCGCACCGGCTTCGACTACGTGTGCGTCGACACCCAGCACGGTGCCATCGGCTACGCCGACAGCATCGCCATGGTGCAGGCCATCGAGCTGGGTGGCTCGCGCCCGGTGGTCCGCGTGCCCTGGAACGAGCCCGGCATCATCGGCAAGTCACTCGACGCCGGTGCCGAGGGCGTCATCGTGCCCATGGTCAACTCGGTGGCCGAGGCCGAGGCGGTCGTCCGGGCCTGCCGCTACCCACCCCACGGGGCCCGCAGCTTCGGGCCGGTCATGGCGGGCATGCGCACCCGCGATGTCGTGGCCTCGGGCCTCCACGACGTCGCCGTCATCCCCATGATCGAGACCGCCCAGGCCCTGGCCGCCCTCGATGACATCCTCGCCGTCCCCGGCATCGACGCCGTCTACGTGGGGCCGGCCGACCTGTCGCTGAGCCTGGGGCTCCCGCCCGGCCACAACGACGGCACCGCGGTGTTCGACGAGGCGCTCGCCGCCATCGTCGCCGCCTGCCGACGCGCCGGGGTCGTCCCCGGCATCCACGCCTCCGGGCCCCTGGCCCCGCGTCGCCTGGAGCAGGGCTTCCGTCTGATCACCATCTCGACGGACACGGCAGCGATGCGCGCCGGGATGGTGCAGGACCTCGCGTCGGCGCGCTCGGGCGGCTCCGGGGACGGCGCCGGTCGCTCCGTGTACTGAGTGCCGGGAAGCGGCACGGCGACCACCGGGCGCCTGGAGCGGGCGCGGCGGCTACCGGGCGCCGGGGATCGGTGCCAGACGGCCGGGGTTGCGGGCCTCGAGGAGGGGCCGCACCAGGCGGCCGAAGCGCTCGGCTTCGGCGTCGTGCAGGTAGCCCGACAGGCAGAAGGAGCGGCACCCGAGGTCGATGTAGCGCTGCAGGACGTCGGCACACTGCCGGGGGTCACCGACCACTGCGATGCCGGCTCCCGGCCGTGTCCGGGTGATGCCGGTCCACAGGTTCGGCTCGATGAGATCACCCATGGTCATGGCCAGTTCCTGCACCCGCCGGTTCGCCTCCGAGGTGCCGAAGTGCTCACGCACGAACCGGGTCGTGGCCTCGCTCACGTGCTCGACGAGGTGCTCGGCCGCCGCCCACGCTTCGGCCTCCGTCTCCCGGCACACGATCTGCAGCCGCATGCCGAACCCGATCGCGTGGCCGCGGCCGTGGGACTCCGCCATGGCCCGGATCTCGGCCATGTTGGCGCCGATGCGCTCGTAGGTGTCACCCCAGAACAGGTGGACGTCGGCGTGACGGGCCGATACCTCCCAGGCGTCACGGGACCCCCCGCCCAGGTAGAAGCGGGGGTGGGGGCGCTGCCAGGGGGCAGGTCGGATCTGGGCCCCTTCGAGGTGGTGGTGGCGGCCGTGGTGGGTCAGGGCCCCGCGCTCGGTCCAGAGCCGCTTGAGGATCGTGACCTCCTCCTCCATGAGCGAGTAGCGGTCCTGCTTGTCGAGGGTGATGCCCTCGGCCCTGCTCTCCTGCTCGCTCTGGCCGGCGATGAGGTTCACGCAGATGCGACCACCGCTCAGCTGGTCGAACGTGGTGACCATCTTGGCCAGCAGCACGGGGTTGATGTAGCCGGGGCGGGCGGCCACGAGCATCCGGATCCCCGAGGACCGGCCGGCCAGGAACGCGCCCGTGACCCACGCCTCCCAACAGGCCGTCTGCACCGGGATCAGGAGGTACTCGAACCCGGCCGCCTCGGCCGCCTGCACGACGCGCTCGAACAGCTCCGGTGACGACGGGACCTGCTCGCCGGGCACACCGTAGGCGGTCGTGTCTCCGGCGGTCGGCAGGAACCAGCCGAACTCGATGGGGGGCCGATCGGGACACGTCGTCGCTGTCACCCGGCCAGTCTGGCCCCGCGCTGGCGCCCGGGACCCGGTCGTGTCACGCTCCCGCCCGTGCTCCCCCGCTTCCGCCGCACCGCCCTGCTCGCCGGCTTCGCCGCGCTGGGCATCGTCGGCGGCTCCGCCGCACCGGGCATCGTCGGCGGCTCCGCCGCACCGGGCATCGTCGGCCCACCTGCGCTCAACGGCCCGACCGGCGCTGGCGCCGCGCTCGCCGCCGGAGCGACCCGGGCGCCCGGCAGCGACCGGGTGGTCGCCGCGTCCCCCCGGCCCTGGTGGCGGGACCGGGTGTTCCTGGAGATCTACGTGCGGTCGTTCCAGGACAGCGACGGTGACGGCATCGGGGACCTGAGGGGCCTGACCCGGCGGCTCGACGACATCGCCGCCCTCGGTGTCGATGCCCTGTGGCTGATGCCGGTCACAGCCA
>JBIKWW010000212.1:0-6290 GCA_044356125.1 Acidimicrobiia bacterium | reverse complement strand
GTGACCGGTGCCGGTGCTAGCCCTCGCCCATGAGCACCTCCCTGCCGTCCTATGCCGAGCTGCCGGTGCGTCCCGGCGCCCCCCGCGGATCGTCCTGGGGGGTGTGGGGCGACAGCCCGGAGGCCGCCCGCCTCGGCTGTCTGAACCTGCTCGACGAGGCCTGCGCCCGGCGTGGCGCAGCCAGTGTGCGCAGCGGACGGGTGTTCCCCCTGGCGCTCGAGATGGAGCTGCCCGACCCGCCCCTGTTCGGACGGCCCCCGTTCGAGCACGAGGTCCTGCAGCGGCCCTCCGGGGTGTCCGCCGACGACCAGCTCCACGGCTGGAACACGCAGTCCAGCTCCCAGTGGGACGGCTTCCGCCACGTGCGCAACCCCGTCCACGGCGCCTACGGCGGGCTGCCCGAGTCCGAGCACGGCATCCACGTCTGGGCCCGCAAGGGGATCGTCGGGCGCGGGATGCTCGTCGACGTCGGCCGTTGGCGGGAGTCGGTCGGCCGGCCGGTGCGGGCCGACGAGTGCCACCTCATCACTCCCGACGACATCCACGCGACCATCAGCGCGCAGAGCATCACGGTCGAGCCCGGCGACATCCTGCTCATCCGCACCGGATGGCTCTCGTGGTACCGCACACTCGACGCCGACCGGCGCGCCCGATACGCGGTCGAGTTGGCGGCGTGCGGTCTCGAGCCCACCGAGGCCATGGCCGCCTGCCTGTGGGACCTCCATCCGAGCTGCCTGGCCATGGACAACCCGGCCATCGAGGCCTGGCCCCCGCCCATGTTCTCGATGACGCCCGAGGAGCGCGCCTCCGGGATGGGCGGTGCCGGTGACCCGGCCGTCGCCGCCGGGCTGTTCCTCCACCTCGTGCTGCTGCCCCTGCTCGGACTGCCCCTCGGCGAGATGCTCGACCTCGACGGCCTGGCCGCCGACTGCGCCGCCACCGGCACCTACGACTGCCTGGTCACCAGCGCACCGCTCAACCTCCTGCACGGCGTCGCCACCCCGCCCAACGCCATCGCCATCCGCTAGGGGCGTGTCCCCGGGCCGGGCGGCCGTGCCAGGATGACCGACCGTGCGCGCCCGCGTCCCCGCATCGTCGGCCAACCTCGGCCCCGGCTTCGACTCGCTGGGTCTCGCGCTCTGCCGCTACACCGAGGTGAGCGTCGAGCCGGCCGCCGCCCTGGAGATCACCGCCGAGGGGGCGGGGTCGCACCTTCCGTGCGACCACACGCACCTCGCCGCCGAGATCGTGCGCGACGTGCTCGGCCACGACGACGTCCGCATCCACGTGAGCTCCGAGGTCCCGCTGGCCCGGGGCATGGGGTCGAGCGCCGCACTGATCGCCGCCACCGCCGCGGCCGCCGGGCATCCGGACCCGTTCGCCTACACGGCGCTGCGGGAGGGGCACGCCGACAACGCCGCCGCCGCCGTCCTGGGCGGGCTCGTCACGGGGGCGATCATCGACGCCACGCCCGTCGCCCGTCGCCTGCCCCTCGACGAGGCCCTCGTGTTCTGCCTGGTGATCCCCGACACCGAGCTGTCGACCAAGGCCGCCCGCCAGGCCCTGCCCGACGCCGTGCCCCGCGGGGACGCCGTGTTCAACATCGGTCGCATGGGCCTGCTCATCGCCGGGCTGGCCGAGCACTCGCTCCTCCTGCCCGAGGCCACCGACGACCGCCTGCACCAGCACTACCGGGCCCCCCTGTTCCCCTCCTCAGGTCCGCTCATGACGGCCATGCGCGACGCCGGCGCGCTCGGTGCGTGCTGGTCCGGGGCGGGTCCGTCGCTGATCGGGATCTGCACCTACGAGACGGTCGACGCCGTCGTCGGGGCGGCCCAGGCGATGCTGCGCCGGCTCGATGTCCCGGGGACGGCCGAGCTGATCGAGGCGGACCTGGAGGGCCTCGTCCTCGAGGACTGAGCGCGGGCCCGGGGCCGGGCCCGCCGGACCCACCGGCCGCTCGCGGCGCTCAGGGCGCTCAGGGCGCTCAGGGCGCTCAGGCCTCGCCGGTCAGGGCGATCCGGCCGAGCAGCTCGGGGAGGTCGGCCACGACGTGGTGGGCCTCGGCCAGCTCGTCACGGTGGTGGGTGGTGGCGACGGCGACGACCGTGGCTCCCGCCGCCCGACCGGCCCGGATGCCGCTCGGGGCGTCCTCGACGACGAGGCAGCGCTCCCCCGGCACCCCGAGGCGCTCGGCGGCGAGGAGATAGGGATCGGGAGCGGGCTTGCCCCGACGGACGTCGTCGATGGTCACCATGGTGGCCGGGACCGGCACTCCGGCGGCCCGGAGTCGGACCCGGGCGAGCTCTGCGGTGGCCGACGTGGCGATCGTATGCGCGCATGACAGATGGTTCAGCGCGCTGATCATCTCCAGCGCTCCCGGCATGGCCGATGTGTGGGCGGACGCCTCGATCTCGAGATCGAGGAGATCGGCGAAGGCGGCCTGGAGACGCTCCCCGTCGAGGAACCGGGAGAGGGTCTCGAGCGCCGGGCGCCCGTGGAAGTCGGCCAGGACGGCCGAACGGTCGAGCCCATGGCGGTCGCACATCAGACCCCAGCACTCGTCGACGTGACCCGTCGAGTCCACGAGCACGCCATCGTTGTCGAACAGCACGGCGGCGAAGCGCCCGATCCCGGGTATCTCGATCACGGCGGCGAGTCTGCCCCGCCCGAGCCCGACCCTGAGCCCGGCCCCGAGCCCGGCCCCGGGGGCTCAGCGGGAGCGGGACTCGTACTCCTCGACGGTCATGAGCACGTCGCGGGCCTTCGAGCCCGTCGACGGGCCGACCACGCCGCGGCGCTCCAGCAGGTCCATGAGGCGCCCCGCCCGGGAGAACCCGACCCGCAGCTTGCGCTGCAGCATCGACGTCGAACCCAGCCGGGACCGGACCACCAGCTCCATGGCCGCCTCGAGGAGCTCGTCGTCGTCCTCGTCGCCGCCGTCGCCCCCCGGGGCCCGGGAACCCACGAGCTCCTCCACCCCGCCGAAGCCGATGGCCCCCGCCCCGAAGGTGCTGGCCGGAGCAGGAACCGGAGCAGGACCCGCAGCAGGACCCGCAGCAGGACCCGCAGCAGGACCCGCAGCAGGACCCGTAGCAGGACCCGCAGCAGGGCCGAGCGCCGGGGCCGGAGCAGGGGCACCCGGCGCGAACCCGGGCCGGGCGTCGAGTCGCTCGCCGCTCACCGGATCGACGGGGGCCGTCTCGGAGAAGCCCACCCAGGGGCTCTCGTGCTCGCGGGCCGTGCCGTCGTCGGCGGGGTCCGAGGGCGGCACGTCGCCGCCCGAACCCGTGCGCAGGGCCGGTCCGCCCGGATTCTGGGTGCGCCAGAACTGCACGACCTTGCGGATCTCGTCCTCGCCCACGAAGTTGCCCTGCACCCGTACGGGGACGTTCGAGGACACGGTCAGCATCAGCATGTCGCCCTGCCCGATCAGGCGCTCGGCCCCGGGCTGGTCGAGGATGACCCGGGAGTCCACCAGCGACGACACGGCGAACGCGAAGCGCGACGGCACGTTGGCCTTGATGAGCCCGGTGATCACCTGCACCGACGGGCGCTGGGTGGCGATCACGAGATGGATGCCCACGGCCCGCGCCTTCTGGGCGATGCGGCAGATCGACTCCTCGACCTCGCGGGCGGCGACCATCATGAGGTCGGCGAGCTCGTCGACGACCACGACGATCGAGGCGAGCTTGGTGTACTGCGGCGCCGGGGGCAGGCCGATGCCGCCCGCGGGGTCGTCGGCGTAGGGGTCGGCCAGCTCGCCGCGCTCGACGGCGGCGTTGTAGCCGCCGAGATCACGGAACCCGAGCCGGGCCAGCAGCTCGTAGCGCCGCTCCATCTCCTCGACGGCCCAGGCCAGGGCGTTGGCCGCCTTCTTCGGGTTCGTCACGACCTGCGTGAGCAGATGGGGCAACCCGTTGTACTGCGAGAGCTCGACCATCTTCGGGTCGATGAGGATCAGGCGGACGTCATCGGGCGTCGACCGCATCAGGATCGACGTCAGCAGCGAGTTGATGCAGCTCGACTTGCCCGATCCGGTCGTGCCGGCCACGAGGACGTGGGGCATCCGGGCGATGTCGATCATGACCGGCTTGCCGTCGATGTCCTTGCCCACGGCGACGGCGAGGGGGGCGGGGTCCGCCATCGCCTCCGGGCTGAAGAGAACGTCGGCGGTGGCGACGAGCTGGCGCTGGCGGTTGGGGACCTCGACGCCGATGGCCGACTTGCCCGGGATCGGAGCGAGGATGCGGACATCGGCCGTGGCCATGGCGTAGGCGATGTCCTTGTGCAGGGTCGTCACCCGCGCCACCTTCACCCCGGGGCCGAGCTCCAGCTCGTAGCGGGTGACGGTGGGGCCGACGGTCATGCCGACGACACGGGTCTCGACGCCATGGGCGGCGAGGGCGTCCTCCAGGGTGCGGCCGAGTGCCTCGACGGACCGGCGGTCGATCTCGACCTTCTTGCCCCGCTTGAGCAGCGAGTGCGGCGGGAGCTTCCAGGCGATGCCCGACGGACCCACGGGGGCCGGGCGTGGTGACATCCCGGGCAGCGCAGCCGGTGTGACGGCGGGCTGGGGCGACTTCCAGGCCGGAGCCGGCAGCCCGTCGGCCCCCGCTCCCGCATCGGCTCCCGTTCCGGCGTCGGCCCCCGATCCCGCGTCGGCCCCCGCTCCTGCATCGGGACGGCCGAGCTCGCCGGCGGCGTCGAAGACCCCGGGGCCCGTCGTCGCGCCCCGACGGGACCGCCGCGACGAACCCGACCCGGATCCCCGGCCCGGCCCCTGACCCTCCTGGCCATCGGGGCCGTGACCACCCAGTTCGTAGGCGGGGTCGGCGAGCCCGTCGAGGTCGGTTCCCAGCTCGGCCCGGCGGGCCGCCAGCCAGGCGTCGAAGTCGGGCTCGGGATCATCGCCGGGCGGGCGGCGGCGGACGGGGTCGGCACCGGGACGAGCGTCGGAACCGGCATCGCGATGGGCGTCGCGATGAGCGTCGGGATGGATGTCGGGATGGTGATCGTCGAGGCCGCGCAGGACCCCGCTGGGCCCTCGACCCCGGACGGGACGGACGGGCCGGGCGAGGGCATCGTCGCCGGAGCGCTCACCGTCGATCGTGAAGAGCTGTCCGACACCGGCCCGGGCCCGGGCCCCGATCGGACGGGCGGACTCGGCCGTGCGGTTCACCGCATCGCGCACCCGGACCTTCACCAGCACCAGTGCGCCGAGCAGACCGATGACGACGAGGACGAGGCCGGCGCCCCATACCGCCAGCACGCTGCGCAGCGGATGGCCCACGGCCAGACCCAGCCACCCGCCGGCCCGGCGGACCTCGGCGCTGGACGCGTCCCAGCCCCCCACTCCCGAGGCGAGGTGGGCGATGCCGCAGGCGGCGACGGTGACGAAGCTGCAGCCGATGGCGACCCGGACCGGCTCCTCGCGGGGCCGTCCCCGCACCAGCACGTAGCCGATGAGCACCAGCGCCACGGGCACGGCGAGCTGGAGGCGGCCCAGCAGCAGTCCCGTCGCGGCCCGCATGACCCGGCCGAAGACGCCCGTCAGATCGGCCGAGATCCCGAGCGCGGCGAGCAGCCCGGCCACGATGAGGACCAGGCCCCAGACGTCGTCGGCCTGGCGGCCCAGGTGGTCGCGCAGGAATCCACGCATCGGCGGCGGAGCCGGTGGGCGGGCAGCGGCGGTGGGCCGCGGGCGCGCACCCCCGCCACGGCTGCCCCGGCGCGGGGAAGTGCGGGTAGCCACAGCGAGGCGGACCCTAGCGCGTCGGACCCCTCCGGCGGCGGTCCCCTGCCCGACCGGCCCGGGCCCGGTCTCACCGCTCCCGGACCAGGACCTCCTGGGCCACGGTGGCGACCAGCGTCCCGTCCATCGAGCGCAGCGTCCCGATGGCCAGACCCCGGCCGCGTCCCGTCGACATCGGCACGAGCTCGGACAGGAGCCAGGCGTTCGTGTCGACGGGGCGGTGGAACCAGACGCTGTGGTCGAGCGAGACCGACTGGCGGCGGGCGTCGTCGCCGAGGTGGGCGTGGGGCTCCCGGGCGGCCCGGGTGGGGCCGTGATCGCTCAGGTAGGCGAGGGCATGCTGGTGGACCGCGGGGTCGGGCGGCAGGGGCTGGCGGACCCGGAACCAGGCCCGGCGGGCGAAACGGGGCTGGTCCGCACCGGTGCCGGGGGGGACGTCCCGGGACTCCACGACGTGGTTGTCGTAGCGGCCCGGGGCCAGGCCCTCGGGCCCGGGCACGTCCGGGGACGCCGGGGGCTCGTACTCGCCCCCGGG
>JBIKWW010000211.1:0-6333 GCA_044356125.1 Acidimicrobiia bacterium | reverse complement strand
GACCGTGCGCAACACCGGTGCCGTCGTCGACGAGCTCCGCCTGGAGGTCCTCGGCGCCGGAGCCTCGTGGATCACGCCGTCGCCGGCGGTGGTCCCGCTCTTCCCCGGGGCCACGGCGCCGGTCGTGCTGACGATCGCCCCGCCCCGGCGCGCCGACGTCGCCGCCGGTGAGGTGGACGTCGCCGTCAAGGTCACCTCCCGGGAGGATCCGGAGGGCTCCTCGGTCGAGGAGTTCGTCGTGGTCGTCGCCGCCTACGACGCACCCGACGCCGAGCTGATCCCGCGGACGGTCCGGGGCGGTCGCCGGGCCCGGGTGCAGGTGGCCATCGACAACCACGGCAACCGCCGTACCCAGCGCGCCATCACCGCCTTCGACGCCGATCAGCAGCTCCGCTTCGAGGCCGAGCCCCCCAGCGTGGCCATCGACCCGGGCCTGGCCGAGTACGTCCAGCTCCGCATCCGCCCGGCCAAGACCTTCCTGCGGGGGCCGGAGAAGACCATCCCCTACCGGGTGCGCCTGGAGGACGGTGAGTCCGTCGTCATGCTCGACGGCACCTTCATGCAGGGCCCACTGCTGCCCCGGTGGCTCCTGCGGCTGCTCGGGCTGCTGCTGCTGGCGCTCCTCGCCCTGCTGGTGCTGTGGCAGGTGGCCTTCAAGCCGGTCATCAACTCCGCTGCCCGTACCGCAGCCGAGAACCGCGTCGACCAGGCCGCCGTCGACGGGGCCACCAAGGCGCTGGTCGCGGCGGGCGTGGTGACCACGGTTCCGGTCCCCGGCCCGGGCAGCCCCGCCCCCGTTCCCGCTCCGAAACCGACGGTCGCCTCGCCGGCGGGCGCGGGGGAGGGCGACGACGGCAAGGGCGGGGTGTCCATGGACAAGCGCCTGACCGTGGAGGCGGCGAGCGGGGAGACCAAGCGGTCCGACGACTGGTCGCCGGCGGGCGAGAAGGGCCGGTTCTCCCTGACCGACGTGGTCCTGCAGAACCCCAACGGCGACGCCGGCACCCTGCGGGTCCTGCGGGGCGACGACGTGCTGTTCGAGTCGGCCCTGGAGAACTTCCGGGACCTCGACTTCCACTTCGTGGCGCCCTACATCGTGGCCGGCCAGCCGCTGCGCATCGAGGTCACGTGCCGCAACGTGGCCGGAGGCCAGCCCTGCCGTCCGGCGGTGTCGATGGCGGGCTTCCTGGCCGCCGCTGCGGCCGAGGCCGCTCCGCCGACGACGGGCTGAGCCGACCGGACCGGCCGGATCCGACCCGCACTGGACCGACCCCACACCGGACCGGGCCGATCACGTAACGCCGGACGGCTGTGGTTGTCTGATCGGGTGAGCGTCCCCGACTCCGCCGTACCGGTCACCGCCGCGGCGACCTTCTGCGCAACGCTGGCCGACGAGTGGGTCAGAGCGGGCGTCACCGAGGTGGTGGTCGCCCCCGGTTCGCGGTCGACCCCGCTGGCCCTGGCGCTGGCCGCTGACGGGCGGATGCGGGTGAGCGTGGCCCATGACGAGCGCGTCGCCGGGTTCATGGCCCTCGGCTGCGGCCTGGCCACCGGTCGGCCGGCCGTGGTGGTGTGCACGAGCGGCACGGCAGCCGCGCACCTGCACGCCGCCGTCATCGAGGCCGACCTGTCCTCGGTGCCGATGATCGTCTGCACCGCCGACCGGCCCCCCGAGCTGTGGGACGTCGGGGCGGCCCAGACCGTCGACCAGACCCACCTCTACGGACGGTCGGTGCGGTTCTTCAGCGAGCCCGGTGTCCCTGACGCCGCCTTCGCTGCGACGTGGCGGTCGTTGGCGGCGCGCCTGGTCCTGGAGGCGTCCGGAGCGTCGGGACGCCCCGGGCCGGTGCACGCCAACCTGGCCTTCCGCGACCCGCTGGCCGGTCTCCCCGACGAACCGCCTCCCGGGCGTCCCGGCGGTGCCCCCTGGCATGGGTCCCCGGCGCCCGCATCGGTGCCCGACGCGGGAGTCGACGCGGCCGCGGTGCTCGACGTGATCGGCGACCGCACCCGGGGCGTGATCGTGGCCGGGCACGGTGCGTCGGATCCGGCCGCCGTGCTGGCCCTCGGCGAGGCGTGGGGCTGGCCCGTGATCGCCGACCCCCGCAGCGGCTGTCGCCGCCCCGGCTCCCCGGTGGTCGCCTTCGCCGACGCCGTGCTCCGGGCCCCGACCGTGGCTCCGGCGCTCGCTCCCGAGGTGGTGCTGCGCTTCGGTGAGCCGCCCGCCAGCAAGGTGCTGGCCCAGTGGCTGGCCGGATCGGGGGCGCCGCTGGTGGTCGCCCGGGGCCGGGCCCGGTGGAGCGATCCGGAACGCCGGGCGGCGGCCATGGTCGACGGGCGGGGCCTGGCGGCGGCGCTCGCCGGGGTCGGCCGGCCGCACCCCGACGGCTGGCTGCGGTCCTGGCTGCGATGCGATGCAATCGCCGCCGCCGTGATCGACCGTGTGCTCGGGGCCGGACCGGAGCTGACCGAGCCGGCGGTGGCCCGGGCGGTGACGGACGCCGTGCCCGACGGTGGCGGGCTCGTCGTGTCGTCGTCGATGCCGGTGCGCGACGTCGAGTGGTTCGGGGCGGTGCGCCCGGGCATCGAGGTGCACTCCAACCGCGGCGCCAACGGCATCGACGGCGTGGTGGCCACGGCCATCGGCGTGGCCCTGGCCTCCCGGCGCCCGACGTGCTGCCTGATCGGTGACGTCGCCCTGCTGCACGACTCGAGCGCGCTGGCCGCCCTGGCCCGCAGGTCCGTCGATCTCGCCGTGGTCGTGGTCGACAACGACGGAGGCGGGATCTTCTCCTTCCTGCCCCAGGCCACCAGCGTCGACGCGGGCCGTTTCGAGGAGCTCTTCGGCACGCCCCACGGAACCGACCTGGTGGCCCTGGCGCGGGCCCACGGACTGAGCGCCGACACGCTCGCCTCGGCGGACGCGATTCGGGCCTTCGTGGCCGGTGGCGGCGGCCCCCGGGTCGGCGTGGTGCGCACGGGCACCCGCTCGGACAACGTGGCCGGGCACCGCCGCCTCAACGACGCCGTGGTCGCCGCCCTCGCCGGGATGTCCCCCGAGGTGTCCTGAGCCCGGGCCGCAGCGGATGGGGATCCGCCGGGCCCGCTGCCCCCGCCTGCTGCGCCCGCCCCGGGTTCAGTAGTACCAGGGGTACGGCGACCAGTCGGGGGTGCGCTTCTGGAGGAAGGCGTCGCGTCCCTCCTGGGCCTCGTCGGTCATGTAGGCCAGGCGGGTGGCCTCGCCGGCGAAGACCTGCTGGCCCACCAGGCCGTCGTCGATGAGGTTGAAGGCGAACTTGGCCATGCGCTGGCCCATGGGGCTCTTGGAGCAGATCTCCCGGGCCCATTGGAGGGCCTGCGCCTCGAGCTCGGCGTGGTCGTAGACGGCGTTGACGGCCCCCATGGCGTGGGCCTGCTCGGCGGTGTAGGTGCGGCCGAGGAAGAAGATCTCCCGGGCGAACTTCTGGCCCACCTGGCGGGCCAGGTAGGCGCTGCCGAACCCGCCGTCGAAGCTGGCGACGTCGGTGTCGGTCTGCTTGAAGCGGGCGTGCTCCCGCGACGCCAGGGTCAGGTCGCTCACCACGTGGAGGCTGTGCCCGCCGCCCGCCGCCCAGCCGTTCACCAGGCAGATGACGACCTTGGGCATGAAGCGGATCAGCCGCTGGCACTCCAGGATGTGCAGGCGGCCACTGCGGGCCGGGTCGATCGAGGCGGCGGTCACGCCGTCGTCGGTCGTGTACCGGTAGCCGTCGCGGCCGCGGATGCGCTGATCGCCTCCGGAGCAGAAGGCCCAGCCTCCGTCCTTCGGAGAAGGGCCGTTCCCGGTCAGCAGCACGCAGCCCACGTCGCTCCACTGCCGGGCGTGGTCGAGGGCCCGGTAGAGCTCGTCGACGGTGTGGGGTCGGAAGGCGTTGCGCACCTCGGGCCGGTCGAAGGCGATGCGGACGCAGCCCACACCACGGGCCCGGTGGTAGGTGATGTCGGTGAAGCCGAAGCCCGGGACCTCGTCCCAGAGGGCGGGGTCGAAGGTCTCGCTGATCTCGGGCAGGGCGGGCACGGCCGACGAGGTTACCCAGCGCCCATGCCAACGGCACCTGGTGCACCGGACCCGCGCCTCCCGGCCCCCGGCCCCCGCCCTCCCGAACCCTCAGCGCGCGTAGCAGTTGGCCGGTGCCATGCGTCGGGGTCACCACGAGCCGCCGGGAACGGACAGGATGGGTCGATGAGCACGAACCGGAACCGGCGGCGGAAGGGCGTGCGCGTGGTCGCCGGCCTCGGTGTCGCCCTGTCGTCGCTGGTGGCGTCGGCCTGCACGGGCGAGGCCCGCAGCGACCTCGCCCAGGAGGCGTTCATCAAGGCCGTCAACCTGAAGTGCAAGCTGACCAAGAGCGAGTACTCGCTGGCCTGGGACGTCGCCGATCAGCTCGGGGCCGATGAGCGGGGCCGGGAACTGGCCGTCGCCGCCCGTCGCCGCTCCGACGAGCTGCTCGCCGAGATCGACCGTCTCGATGGCCCCCGGGACGTGACCGGCGAGGTCCGGGACCTGTTCCGGAAGGCGTCGGACACGGCGCAGGAGGCCGCCGACGGGAGGATCGATCCGGCCGAGGCCCGGGCCCGGCTGGAGGAGCTCCGCCAGGAGGCCCGCGACCGGGGACTGGGGGAGTGCGTGTCGATCTGAGCCGTCTGTCGATCCGAGCCGTCTGTCGATCCGAGCCGTCTGCCGGTCGGGTGACGATCGGGTGACGGCGGTGCCGGTCAGTGCCGGTCAGGTGATGGCCGGCGCGTCGCTCCCGACGAAGCGGGTCCGCAGCTCCCGCTTCAGCACCTTGCCGGTGGCGTTGCGGGGCAGCGCGTCGATCACCTCGACGTGGGCGGGGACCTTGAACTTGGCCAGCCGTTCGACGCAGTGGCCGATGACCCGCCCCCGGTCCAGCTCGCTGCCCGGCTTGAGCACGAGCACGGCCATGCCGGACTCGCCCCACTTGTCGCTGGGCACGCCGATCACGGCCGCCTCGGCGACCTCGGGGAGCTGGTAGAGGACGTTCTCCACCTCGGCGGGGTAGACGTTCTCGCCGCCGGAGATGTACATGTCCTTCCAGCGGTCCACGATGTAGATGAAGCCCTCGTCGTCGGTGCGGGCGGCGTCGCCGGTCTTGAGCCATCCGTCCTGGAACGACGACGCCGTCGCTTCCGGCTTGTTCCAGTACCCGGGGGTGACGTTGGGGCCACGCGTCCACAGCTCGCCGACCTCGCCCGGGCCGGCGTCGGTCCCGTCGTCGCGCACGATGCGGACCTCGGTGTGCAGCACCGGCTTGCCGGCCGAACCGATCTTGCGGATGGCGTCGGCGGGGTCGATGAAGACCGACGACGGGCTCGTCTCGGTCATCCCGTAGCCCTGGGCGACCTCGACGCCCCGCGACGCCCAGGTCTCCAGGATCGTCAGCGCGCACGGCGCCCCGCCGACCCCGGCCACCTGCAGACGCGACAGGTCGGTCGTCTCGAAGTCGGGGTGCTGCATCATGAACTGGTAGGGGGCCGGGACGGCGAAGAAGTGCGTGATGCCGAAGGCGGGGTCGCCGATCACCCGCAGGGCCTCGCCCGGGTCGAACGTGCGGGCGATGACGATGCGCCCGCCGGCGTGCAGCACCGGGTTGGCGTAGCAGTTGAGCCCTCCCGTGTGGAACAGCGGCAGCACGACGAGCTGCACCGTGTCGGGGGTGATGCGCACGGGGATGCCGAGGTTGATGCAGTTCCAGAACGTCATCCCGTGGGTGATCATCGCCCCCTTCGGATGACCGGTCGTGCCCGACGTGTACATGATCGTGCTGACGTGGTCGTGGGTGACCTCGACGGGCGTGGGGACGGCCCCGGACGTCACGACCGCCTCGTAGCCGGCGTCGATCGGCAGGACGTGGGTGACGCCGCAGCGCCCGGCGAGCTCGGCCGCGGTGGTGGCCATCTCGGGCGAGCAGATGATCACGTCGGGTGCGGAGTCCCCGACGATGTACTCGAGCTCGCTGATCGTCAGGCGCCAGTTGAGGAGCACGGCGATGGAGCCGATCCGCCCGCAGGCGAACTGCAGCTCGAAGAACTCGGGGCCGTTGTGGGCGAGCAGGGCGACCCGGTCACCCTCACCGACGCCGAGGGACTGCAGATGGGCGGCGAGTCCGTCGGTCCGCCGGTGGAGGTCCCGGTAGCTGAAGGTCCGCCCGGTGGCCAGGTCGACGATGGCCGGCCTGGAGGGACGGTTGGCGTCGTGATGGGCGATCCAGTCGTAGTGGCGGATGACGGGCGGCATGGCTGCATGGTCCCGCGCCGGCCGGGTCCGCCGCA
>JBIKWW010000210.1:0-6343 GCA_044356125.1 Acidimicrobiia bacterium | reverse complement strand
ATCGAGGTACCAGCGGGGAACCTCGATCGTGGGATCGACGAACCACCCTCCACCCCGCCGGACCCACCGCGGACCGGCGAGCTCCCGGCGGAGCTGCCAGGCCGACCGGTCGGCTGCGATCTCGGACCGGTGCCGGACGGCGGCCAGGGCGCGGTCCGCCGGGATGAGTGCTTCTCGCATGTTTTCATGCTATTTCGCTCACAGGCCGGTGGGCGCGTGCGGCATTCCGGAGGCCCCGTGTGCAGACATGGAGCGGTGACCACCGGACCCGCCTCCGAACATCGACGCATGGTGGCGAGACCCACCCTCACTTGGCTTCCCTGAACGCTCCTCGTGGCAATCAGGCCGGGCGCCCTCCGACAACGCACACGGGGCCTCCACCAGCGCACACGGGCCCCCCAACGGGCCCCGAATCAGGCTCAGCGCGCCCGGTAGGTGGCGGCGGCGCCCGATGCGTCCTTGTTCAGGCGCTTCGAGAGGTGCAGGCCCTCCAGCACGAACTCGAGCGCGGAGGCCCGGTAGGGAGCCTGCGCCTGGCCGGGCACCAGGTCCCGGACGATCTCGCGCAGGGGCTCGGCGTCGGGGCCCTCGAGCGCCGACACGACCTCGCCGGCCGGCTGGTCGTCGCCGGTGTGGACCACGAGCCCGCCGTCGAACGCGCCGATGACGTCCTTCAGCTTCTCGATCCGCAGGTGGTCCTTGAACACCGTCAGCACCGATGCCTTCATCAGGCGGTCGATGACGTTGCCCTCGCGCTCGTCGACGGTCTCGATCTCCACCTTGCCCTGGGTGGAGGCGGCGAGCATGTCGAGGTCGCTGACCCGGGGGACGGCGACGGGCTCCTTGCAGCGCAGTGCCCGGCGCAGGGCGGCGGCCACGAGCGTCTCGTAGTTGGCCACGCTGAGCCGGACGGACACACCCGATCGCTGCGACACCTGCGGGCTCTGACGGGCCAGCTGGCTGAACGTGGCGACGATCTCGGACATGAAGGCGGGCACGTCGACGGGAAGGGTGCCCTCGGCCGCCGGGCGGGCCTCCTGGGCGACGACCTTCAGCTCGGTGGCGGTGTCGAGCGGGTAGTGGGTGCGGATCTGGGCCCCGAAGCGGTCCTTCAACGGGGTGATGATCCGGCCGCGGTTGGTGTAGTCCTCGGGGTTGGCGGAGGCGACGAGGAAGACGTCGAGCGGGAGGCGGATCTTGTAGCCGCGGATCTGCACGTCGCGCTCCTCGAGCACGTTGAGCAGGCCCACCTGGATGCGCTCGGCGAGGTCGGGCAGCTCGTTGATGGCGAAGATGCCGCGGTTGGTGCGGGGCACGAGCCCGTAGTGGAGGGTGAGCTCGTCGGACAGGTAGCGGCCCTCGGCGACCTTGATCGGATCGACCTCGCCGATGAGGTCGGCGATGGAGGTGTCCGGCGTGGCCAGCTTCTCGCCGAAGCGGTCGGAACGGTGGACCCAGGTGATGGGCGTGTCGTCGCCGTGGGCGGCCACCAGATCGCGGGCGTGACGGCTGACGGGCTCGTAGGGGTCGTCGTTGATCTCGGACCCGGCGATGATCGGCATCCACTCGTCGAGCAGCTCGATCATCGAGCGGATCATGCGGGTCTTGCCCTGGCCCCGCTCCCCCAGGAAGATCACGTCGTGCCCGGCGAGCAGGGCGTTCTCGAGCTGGGGGAGGACGGTGTCCTCGTAGCCGTGCATGCCCTGGAAGAGCTGCTCGCCGGCAGCGATGCGGGCGATGGCGTTGCGGCGGATCTCGTCCTTCACCGGCACCGACACCCACCCCGAGGCCCGGAGCTGGCCCAGAGTGGCGGCGGAGGGATGGGGTGTCGCGGTCATGGGGGCACCCTACCGAGATCGCTGCGCCCGCGGGGACTCGGCCCCGAACCCGCCTAGCCTCGCCGCCCGGTGGGTCCCATCGATCGCTCCGTCGCCGACCTGTCCGGCACCTGGCTGGCCGCCCCGGCCGACGACGCCCTGCGGCGCCGGTTCGCCGACCCCACCTTCGCCGACGCCGACTGGGCGCCCGTGCGGGTCCCCCACCACTGGCGCCGGGAGACGGCCTTCGCCGACCACGACGGCCCGCTGCTGTACCGGACCCGCTTCGAGGCACCGGTGCCCGTGACGACCCCGGCCGGAGCGACCGGCGAGCGGACGGACGGCCCGGCGAACCGCCGCGCTGACGGCCCGGCGAACGGCCGCTCCGAGCCCTGGGTTCCCGGTTCGGAGCGGTGGTGGCTGCACCTCGACGGCGTCTTCTACCAGGGCGACATCTGGCTCGACGGTGCCTACCTGGGTGACACCGAGGGGTACTTCGTGCCCCACGCGTTCGAGGTGACCGATCAGCTCCGCGACCGACGCGAGCACGTGCGCGCCGCCGAGGTGGCTTGTGCCCCCCAGCGCTCCCGTACGGCCAAGCGGAACCTCACGGGGGTGTTCCAGCACTGGGACTGCATCGATCCGGACTGGAACCCGGGCGGGATCTGGCGGCCGGTCACCCTGCGGCGTACCGGGCGCGTCCGCATCGACCGGCTGCGCACGCTGTGCACCGAGGCGGGTACCCGTCGGGCCGTGGTCGAGTTCCGGGGCGTGTTCGACGCCGCCGCTGCCGGCCCGGTCACGATCCGGACCCGGCTCGGGGGCGTGGAGCACCGGGCCCACCACCAGTTCGTCGCCGGCGTCAACCGGACGGAGTGGTCGATGACGGTGACGGGCCCGCGCCTGTGGTGGCCCCACGCCCTCGGTCCGGCCGACCTGGAGGACCTCGAGGTGGCGGTCCTCGACGACCTCGGGGACCCCGACCCCGACCCGGTGAGCGACCGGCGCCGGCTCCGCATCGGGCTGCGCCAGGTGCGCGCCCGGGACTGGATCTTCGAGATCAACGGGGAGCGCCTCCACCTCAAGGGTGCCAACCAGGGGCCGGCCCGCATGGCCGTCGGCGAGTGCACGCCGGAGGAGCTGCGGACCGATCTCGAGCTGGCCCGCGACGCCGGTCTCGACCTCGTCCGCCTGCACGGCCACATCGCCCATCCCGACCTCTACGGCCAGGCCGACGAGACCGGCATGCTCATCTGGCAGGACCTGCCCCTGCAGTGGGGCTACGCCAGGAGCGTGCGCAAGGCCGCGGCCCGCCAGGCCAAGGAGGCCATCGACCTCCTGGGCCACCACCCCTCGATCATCCACTGGTGCGCCCACAACGAGCCCCTGGCGCTCGATCTGGACATGGGCGAGGTCGGCGGCGTGCCCCGCAAGGCGGCCTCCATGAAGGTCTCCTACCTCGCCCACCAGCTCCTGCCGACGTGGAACAAGGACGTGCTCGACCGTTCGATCCGGCGGGCCCTCGAGTCCTCCGACCGGTCCCGGCCATCGACGGCGCATTCCGGCGTGCTGCCCGGACCGTTCTCCCTGGGCACCGACACGCACCTGTACTGCGGCTGGTACCACCACACCGAGCGGGATCTTCCGGCCATCCTGGGGGCGCTGCCGCGACTCGCCCGCTTCCTGTCGGAGTTCGGCGCGCAGGCCATTCCCGTCGACGCCGCCTTCTGCGACCCTGGACGCTGGCCCGACCTCGACTGGGAGCACCTGGCCAACGTGCACGGGCTCCAGCGGACCTTCTTCGAGCGCGTCGTACCCACCGCCGGGCACCCGAGCTTCGAGTCGTGGGCCGAGGCCACCCGCGCCTACCAGGCCCGCCTGCTGCGCCGCCACATCGAGGAGCTGCGCCGCCTCAAGTACCACCCCAACGGCGGCTTCGCACTGTTCGCCTGGGCCGACGCCCGCGACCACCCCTGCGTGTCCTGGTCGGTCCTGGGCCACGACCGCCAGGCCAAGCCGGCCTACGAGGCGGTGGCCGACGCCTGCCGTCCGGTGATCGTCGTCGCCGACCGGCTCCCCGGGCAGGTGGCCGAGGGCACCGCGCTCGAGCTCGACGTCCACGTGGTCAACGACCTGCGCACCACCCTGCGCGACGCCCGGGTGACGGCCACCCTGAGCTGGCCCGGGTGCTCGACGAGCTGGACGTGGACGGGTGACGCCCCGGCGGACTCCGTCGTCCGGGTGGGGGCGGTCACGGCGGTCGTCGGGGCGCCGGAGGGACCGGGCGAGGTCCACCTGGACCTGGTCCTCGACCACCCCGACGCCCAGGCGACCAACCGGGACGGCGCCCCGTTCGGGTGAGCCCGTGACCGGCCAGGACGGCCATGTGCAGCCGCGATGGCGCGGATCGTCGGCGGCGCGGGAGCGCGCCTCCGAGATTGTGCATTCGTGAAACGCGCCGGTAGCGTCCGACGGGCCCGGTCCGCCGGGATACCCGCAGTACCCGAACCGCCCGGCACCACCGGCACAGGAGCACGCCCATGGCAACCGCATTCGCCCCGGCCACGCGCCGCCGTCGACCGTTCCTCGTCGAGATCTACCGGACCGCCGTCGGCAAGAAGTACGCCATGGCCGTCACGGGGATCATCCTCATCGGCTTCGTCGTGGGCCACATGATCGGCAACCTGAAGATGTACCTGGGCAAGGCCACCAACGGCGAGTACCACCTCGACGAGTACGGCCACTTCCTGCGCAGCATGGGCGAGCCGATCTTCCCGCACACGGTGCTGCTGTGGATCATCCGGGTGGTGCTGATCGTGGCCTTCGTGGTGCACATGCACGCCGCCGCCACGCTCACGGTGATGAACCGCAAGGCCCGGGTGACGACCTACCAGTCCAAGCGCGACTACCTGGCGGCGAACTTCGCCAGCCGCACCATGCGCTGGACGGGGACCATCGTCATCCTGTTCATCCTCTTCCACCTGGCCGACCTCACCTGGGGCACCGGGGTGGCCGCCGCCGACTGGGAGCGCGGCAAGGTGTACGCCAACGTCGACGCCTCGCTGTCACGCTGGGCCGTCGCCATCTTCTACGTGATCGCCAACCTGGCCCTCGGGGTGCACCTGTTCCACGGGGCCTGGTCGCTGTTCCAGAGCATGGGGTGGAACAACCCCCGCTTCAACCGCCTGCGCAAGCAGTTCGCCTACGCCATCGCCGCCATCGTCGTGATCGGCAACGTCTCGTTCCCCATCGCCGTCCTCGCCGGCGTCGTCTCGGTGTGAGCACAGGAGCAACCGTGAGTCAGGCAACCATGATCGCCACCTCCGACCGACTGGTCTCGAGGATCCCCGACGGCCCGATCGCCGAGAAGTGGACCAACCACAAGTTCTCGATCAAGCTCGTCAACCCGAACAACAAGCGCAAGTTCGACATCATCATCGTCGGCTCAGGCCTGGCTGGCGCTGCAGCGGCGGCGACGCTGGGCGGGCTCGGATACAACGTGAAGGTCTTCACCTTCCACGACTCGCCCCGCCGGGCCCACTCGATCGCCGCCCAGGGCGGGATCAACGCGGCGAAGAACTACCACGGTGACGGCGACTCGGTGCACCGCCTCTTCTACGACACCGTGAAGGGCGGCGACTTCCGGGCCCGGGAGGCGAACGTCCACCGCCTCGCCGAGGTGTCGGTCGACATCATCGACCAGTGCGTCGCCCAGGGCGTGCCCTTCGCCCGGGAGTACGGCGGTCTGCTCGACAACCGGTCCTTCGGCGGTGCCCAGGTCAGCCGCACGTTCTACGCCAAGGGGCAGACGGGCCAGCAGCTGCTGCTCGGCGCCTACCAGTCCCTGGCCCAGCAGATCAACGCCGGCACGGTGAAGCTCTACAACCGCTGCGAGATCATCGACGTCGTCATCGTCGACGGCCGCTGCGCCGGCATCGTCACCCGGGATCTGCGCACGGGCCAGATCGAGAGCCACGCCGCCCACGCCACGGTGCTGGCCACCGGTGGCTACTCCAACGTGTTCTTCCTCTCCACCAACGCCATGGCCTGCAACGTCACGGCGGCGTGGCGGGCCCACCGCCGGGGTGCCTTCTTCGGCAACCCCTGCTTCACCCAGATCCACCCGACCTGCATCCCCCAGAGCGACGAGTTCCAGTCGAAGCTCACCCTGATGTCGGAGTCGCTCCGCAACGACGGCCGCATCTGGGTGCCCCAGAACCCCGAGGACAAGCGGCCGCCTGCCCAGATCCCCGAGGCTGAGCGCGACTACTACCTCGAGCGCCTCTACCCGAGCTTCGGCAACCTCGCCCCGCGCGACATCGCGTCCCGGGCGGCCAAGCGCGCCGTCGACTCCGGCCGCGGCGTGGGACCCCTGCGCAACGGCGTGTACCTCGACTTCGGCGATTCGCTCAAGCGCCTGGGGCCCCAGAAGGTGACCGAGCGCTACGACAACCTCATGGAGATGTACGAGCGCATCACGGGCGAGTCGCCCTACGAGACGCCCATGCGCATCTACCCGGCGGTCC
>JBIKWW010000209.1:0-6366 GCA_044356125.1 Acidimicrobiia bacterium | reverse complement strand
CTGTCCCTCCTTCGACGAGGTCGTCGCCGTCGACATCAGGGCCGAACCGGTCGAGATCACCTCCGGCGGCCGCCAGGTCCGCTGGCTCCGGGCCGACCTCGCCACCGAGCCGCTCGCCCCCCTGCTGGCCGGGGCCGACGCCCTCGTCCACCTCGCCTGTGGTGACGGCGACGACGAGACGGCGCTGGCCGCCAATGCCGCGCTCACGGCCCGGCTGCTGGCGGCCTCGGGCGGGATCGACCGGCTGGTGGTCATCTCCAGCGCCGCCGTCTACGGCGCCCGCTTCGACAACCCCCTGCCCCTCACCGAGCAGGCCGAGCTGCGTCCGACGACCCGATTCCCCTACGCCGCCCACAAGGCCCGCATCGAGGAGCTGGCCCGGGAGTGGCACGACAGCCACCCGGGGGCCGCGGTGGCCGTGCTGCGGCCCGCCCCCGTGTACGGGCCTTCGGGCGTCGTCAGCTGGATCGCCGAGGCCACGCTGCCGCCGCTGGGCGACCGCATCGGCCAGTCGCTCCCGGCGCTGCAGTTCCTCCACATCGACGATCTCGTCGCTGCGATCGTGCACGTCCTCGAGCACCGCCTCGACGGGGTGTTCAACGTGGCCCCCGACGGCTGGATCCCCGGCGACGAGGCTCCCGCACTGCTCGGCGCGGCCCTGGGCACCATGCCCCTGCCGGAGGTCGCCTCCGACGCCGTGACGGGCGCGGTCCGGTGGGTGCGCGGCACCCGTGAGGCGTCCGGGGCGAAGCCGTACATGCGGGCGCCGTGGGTGGTCGCCAACGACCGGCTGCGGTCCACGGGCTGGATGCCGCGCAGCTCCAGTGCCGAGGCCCTCGTGGCGCACTTCCCGCCCACGTGGTGGTCCCAGCTCGTCGCCCGGCGGCGCCAGGAGGTGACGCTCGGAGCGGTCTCCGGCCTGGTCCTGACCGTCGGCGGGATCATCAGCGCGCGTATCGCGCGGCGCCTGCGGCGGTGAGGGGCCGTCTGCCTCCTCCCGGCTCCTACGATGGCGGACCGGTGGAGCATCACGACGCGCTCGTCCCGCCGGTGTCCGGTGAGGAGTGGCTGGGCCTGAGCGGCGCGCCCCTGCCCGTGGGCGCCGCCCACGACTGGGCCGTCCGGCCCGACTGCGGTGCGGTGGTGCTGTTCAGCGGCACGGTGCGCGACCACGCCGACCAGCGCACCGGCGTGTCCCAGCTCGAGTACGAGGCCTACGACGCCTACGTGGTGCCCAAGCTCGCCGAGATCGCCGCCGAGATCCGGGTCCGATGGCCGCTGACGGGTCGCATCGTCATGCTGCACCGGGTCGGGGTGCTCTCGCTGGGCGATGTCGCCGTCGTGGTCGCCGTCTCAACGCCCCACCGACCCGACGCGTTCGCCGCCGCCCGGTTCGGCATCGACGCGCTGAAGGCGGCGGTGCCCATCTGGAAGCGCGAGCACTGGTCGGGCGGGTCGGACTGGGGCCTGGCCGCCACCGATCTCGAGGCCGACGTCACGGCCCTGCCCGCCCCTCCGGGGGCCTGACCGGTGGAGATCCTGCTCGTCCTGCTCGTCCCGGTCGTGATCGTCCTCGCCGTTGTCGCCCTGCGGGCGTGGCTCGCCCGGCGTCCGGCGTCGATCGAAGCGGGCATCCGGGAGTTCCAGCGCGGCCTCGATGCCCTCGACCCCGACCAGGAGCAGGGTCGGCGCCGCCGGAGCGGTGATGGCTAGGGACCTCGCCATCGACCTGGGAACGGCGAACACGCTCGTCTACGCCAAGGGCGAGGGCATCGTGCTCAACGAGCCGTCGGTGATCGCGCTCAACAGCATCGACAACGAGGTCCTGGCCATGGGCCGTGACGCGTGGCAGATGATCGGCCGCACACCCGGCTACATCGTCGCCGTGCGCCCGCTGCGTCAGGGTGCCATCACCGACTACGAGGTCACGCAGCGCTTCATCCGGCTGCTCCTGCAGCGGGTCGGGGTGAGCCGCCTGAACCGGCCGCGGGTGCTCATCTGCGTGCCGTCGGCCATCACCGAGGTGGAGCAGCGGGCGGTGACCGAGGCGGCCCGGCGGGCCGGGGCGTCCGACGCCCGGCTCATCGGTCAGCCCATGGCGGCGGCCATCGGGGCGGGCCTGCCCGTGCACGAGCCCCTCGGCTCGATGGTGGTCGACATCGGCGGCGGCACGTCGGAGACGGCCCTGATCTCGCTCGGCGGCGTGGTGTCGCTCGACGCCATCCGGGTCGGCGGCTTCGACTACGACAGCGCCATCCAGACCTACGTCCGGCGGACCTACGGCATCGCCGTCGGGGAGCGGACGGCGGAGGAGATCAAGATCGCCATCGGCTCGGCGGCGGCGACCGAGGAGGAGTCCGTCCGGGCCGAGGTTCGCGGCCGCGAGATCATGTCCGGCCTCCCCAAGACGGTGAAGCTCACCCCGGCCGAGATCCGCATGGCCACCGACGAGCTCAGCAACTCGATCGTCGCCTCCGTGGTGAGCTGCCTCGGCAAGGCACCCGCCGAGCTGGCCAAGGACGTGATCGGCCAGGGCATCCACCTCGTCGGTGGCGGGGGGCTGCTGCGGGGGCTCGACCGCCGCCTGTCGCGGGTGACGGGCGTTCCCGTGAACATCGTGGATGCGCCGCTCGAGTGCGTGGTGCTCGGGGCCGGCCGCTGCATCGAGAACTACAACGCCCTCAAGGACATGTTCATGGAGCCCTAGACGGCCCGTGGGCCGGGCTCATGGTGGGCCCCGGCCGTTCCGGCCTCGCCGAGCGGGTCCTCGGCGAGCAGGTCCTCGGCGATCTGGCGCACCTGCCAGTCCCGGTCGGTGGCGGCGACGGCGAGTGCGGCGTCCACCTCGGGGCCGTCGAAGGCGGCCAGCGCCACCACCGCCCGGCGTCGCACCGTGGCCTTGTCGGCGGCGGCCCGGAGCACGACGGGGAGGCTCGTGGGGTCGCCGATGGCGCCGAGGGCGGCGACCGCCGCTTCCCGGCACAGCGCGTCGGGATGTGCTGCGGTGTCGGTGAGCGCCCGGAGGACCTCCGGGGGGACGGCCGCTGCGTCCCTGGCCCCGGGGCCGGTCTCGGCGTCGGCTTCGGGGCCAGCTTCGGGGTCGGTCTCGTGGTCGGTCTGGTGGCGCTCCCCCAGGCACCAGGCGATCAGCTCGACCTCGTCGGGGGTGTCGACCCAGGAGCGGCGCAGCCGGGCGACCAGGGCGGCGTCGGTGGCCGGGTGGGGGGCCCGCCGGGCCAGGAGCTCGATGGCGCGACGGCGGGGGACCGGCTCGTCGCGCTCCAGGCAGGCGACGAGCCGCTCATCGGGGAGGGTGCCGAGCCGGTCGGCGGCGCCCAGGGCGGTGGCGCGCACGGCCGGGTCGGGATCGTCCAGGGCGAGCGCGATCAGCCGGTGGCCCTCGGGTCCTCCGACATGCCCGGCCACGGCCACGGCTCGCCGTCGATCGGCCGGGGTCCCATCCGCTCGCCCGGTCGCCACGCTGCGACGGTATCCGCCCGGCGGGTTCGGCCCGGCGAAACAACCCCGGGACCGGTGGCACGCTGTCGGGGTGCAGCGTCGGCCGTACACGATGGACCCGTCGGCACCCGACCCCCGCTTCCGCAGCCGGGACCGCTGGCGCAACGCCGGAGCCGTCACGGGCGCCATCATCGGACTGGCCGTCATCGTGGCGCCGTGGATCCGGCTGCCGTACGTGTCGCTCGCCCCGGGCACGACGGCCGACGTCACGCGCCGCATCGAGATCACCAGCGGTGGTCCCACCTACGACACGCAGGGCCGCCTGCTCCTGGCCACGGTCGGTCTGCGCCGGGGCCTGACGGCGCCCCTGCTGCTGCGGGCGTGGCTGGACGACACGATCGACGTCGAGCGCGAGTCCGAGCTCTTCGGCGACGAGTCGCCCAAGGAGTCCGAGCAGCGCAGCAAGGTCCAGATGGACGATTCGAAGCTCGTCGCCACGGTGGCGGCACTGCGGGCGCTCGGCCGAGGACCGCGGGGGGAGGGGGTCCGGATCGCCGCCACCGAGCCGGCGTTCCCGGCCGACGGCGTGCTGCGCCCGGGGGACGTCGTCGTCCGCGCCGGGGGCCGGGACCTCTGCCTGTCCGACGACCTGGGGGCCGTGATCCGGTCCGCTCCGGAGGGGCGGGCGGTCGAGCTCGAGGTGCGTCCCCAGGGAGCGGCGGCGGGCTCCGAGCGGCGGATCTCGATCGTGCCCCGCTGGGAGCAGCAGCTCGGGTTCGGGCTCCTCGGGGTGGCCGCCGAGACGGTCCGCTGCGCGCCGGACGTGTCGGTCGCGATCGACACCGGCGTCATCGGCGGACCCTCGGCCGGACTCGCCTTCACCCTGGGGATCGTCGACCGCCTGACCCCCGGCGAGCTGACCGGAGCGCAGGTGGTGGCCGCCACCGGGACCATCGGGGCCGACGGCCGCGTCGGGATCGTGGGCGGCGTGAAGCAGAAGACCATCGCCGTGAGGTCCGCAGGTGCCAAGCTGTTCCTGGTCCCTCGCGGCGAGGAGGCCGAGGCGAAGCGGTACGCCGGGTCCATGCGGGTCGTTCCCGTGGACACGCTCACCGATGCGCTCGAGGCCCTGCGCAGTGAGGAGTCCCCGGCTCCACGGGGATGAAGCCCGCCGGCCCGACCGAGGAGCGAGCCCACTTCCCCGAGCTCACCGAGGTTCCCATGTCCGAGCTGTCCTCCGAGCTGATCGCCAGCCAGCGCTTCAGCACCGCCTTCCGGGGCTACGACGCGGACGAGGTCCGCACCTTCCTGGAACGGGCCGCCGCCCACGTCCAGCACCTCGAGACGAAGGTGCGCGCCCTGCAGGCCGATCTCACGGAGTGCCGGGACGCGGCCGAGGCCAGCTCCGCGGCGGCCGGCGTGGTGGGTGCCGTCGTCGGTGCCGAGCAGGGGGCCGATCCGTTCGTCCCGCCCACCGAGGAGGAGATCGCGGCCGCCCGGGCCGAGGCCGAGCGCATCCGCCAGGAAGCCCAGGACGAGGCGGCGGTGCTGGTGAGCCGGGCCAACGAGGAGGCGGGCCGCATCGTGCTGCGGGCCCGGGCCGAGTCCCGCGGGCGACCGACGGCCTCCGGCGACGCCTCGCTGCCCTCCGTCGAGCTGCCCGAGGATCCCGATGCCGCCCGGCAGGCGGCCCGCGCCATGGTCGCCGAGGCCCGGGCCGTGCGGGAGCGGATCCTCACCGACCTGGCCAAGCGCCGGCGCACCGCCCATGTCCAGCTCGAGCAGCTGCGGGTGGCCCGGGAGCGCCTGGCCGAGAGCCTGCGCGACACGCGTCGCATGATCGATGCGGCCACCCGGGATCTCACCCATGTCGAGACCGAGGCCCGCCTGGCGGCCGAGGCGGCGGGGCGCCGGGTCGCCGCCGAGCCCATGCCGACGGCCGAGGAGATCGACGCCGAGCTCCTCGGGGGGCGCCACCTGAGCTTCATCGGCGGCGCCACCGGCGGGCTCGGATCGCCGGCGGAGCCGGTGGCCGCGGCGACGGCCGAGGTGGAGGTGGCTGAGTCGGCTGAGGTCGAGGTGGCTGAGGTGGAGGTGGCTGAGTCGGCTGAGGTCGAGGTGGCTGAGGTGGAGGTGGCTGAGTCGGCTGAGGTCGAGGTGGCTGAGGTCGAGGTGGCTGAGGTGGAGTCGGCTGAGGTCGAGGTGGCTGAGGTCGAGGTGGCTGAGGTCGAGTCGGCTGAGGTCGAGGTGGCTGAGTCGGCTGAGGTGGAGGTGGCCGAGGTCGCCGCAGTTGCGGTCGAGGTGGCTGAGGACCAGGTGGCTGAGGTCGAGGTGGCTGAGTCGGCTGAGGTGGAGGTGGTGACGGCGGCCGTGGTCGAGGTCACCGGGGAGGGTGGCGGCTCGATCTCGTGGTCCAGCGATCACGCCGTGTCCCACGATCCGGTGGTGATCGTCGACCTGACCGTCCACGAGAGCGTTCCCGTCGCCGAGGCGGCGGAGGTGCGCGGGGTGACCCCGTCCACCGAATCCCTCGAATCCGCCGGGTCCCCCGGGTCCCCGCCCAGCCCGCCCCGCCGGGCCGATCGGGCGACGGTCGACGGGTTGTTCGCCCGCCTGCGTGCCGAGCGCGAAGCAGCCGCCCGTGAGGCCCGCGAGGTGCTGGCGTCGGTGTCCTCGGCGCCCCCCGTGGCACTGCTGGAGCGGACCCCGCCGACCACCGTTCCGAGCGGGCCTGTCGCCCCGCCCCCGCCCGGGACCGCGCCCGAGGCTTCACCGGTGACGGCGTCGGGGACCGCGCCCGAGGCCGCCTCCGGCACTGCACCCGCGCCCGACACTGCGGCCGCGCCCGGCACTGCACCCGCGCCCGGCACTGCGGCCGCGCCCGGCACTGCGGCCGCGCCCGGCACT
>JBIKWW010000009.1:0-20613 GCA_044356125.1 Acidimicrobiia bacterium | reverse complement strand
CGATCCCCAGCACGTCGGCGCGGGCGTGGGCGGCCAGGTGGACGGCGCCGTGGAGCATGCCCTCGACGCGCAGGTCGTCGACGAAGCCGCGGGCGCCGGTGGCCAGCTCCGTGGCCTCGTACTTGACGCCCGAGGTGCCGACGCCGCCGTTGACCTCCGGCACCAGGTGCCCGCCCCGGGCCAGGACCTCGATGGCGTCGAGGATCTTCACGTAGCCGGTGCACCGGCACAGGTGGCCACCGAGGTGGCGGGCCATCTCCTCCCGCCCGAGGGCGGAGCCCTTCTTGTCGATCTGGGCCTTGGCCCGCACGAGGATGCCGGGCGTGCAGAACCCGCACTGCAGGGCCCCGCAGGCGGCGAAGGTCTCGGCGTAGCGCTGCACCTCGGCCGGGTCCCAGCCCTCGATGGTCTGGATCTGGCGGCCCGCCACCCGGTCGAGCGACATCTGGCAGGTGATCTGGGCCTTGCCGTCGATCAGCACGGTGCAGCAGCCGCACTGGCCCTGGGGGGAGCAGCCGTCCTTGGCCGACAGCACCCCGAGCTCCTCGCGCAGGGCGTGCAGCACGTGGGGGTGGCGTCGGCTGATCGACACCGGCGTGCCGTTCACGGTCAGCTCGACCCGGTCCGGGTCGGCGGTGTAGGTCGGGCCGGGCGCAGCCCCGCCCGCGGTGACCGGGTCGTCCAGGGTCGTCATGGCGTGATTGTACGGATTGTCAAGACCACCGTCGGGCCGGGCCCGTCACCATCGGATGAACAGATCCGGGAACCGGAGGGGCGGGTGGCGTCGTCACACCGCCATGAGCGACACCCACACCCCCGTCTCCGGCGCTCCGAGCCGCCCGCCCGCCGCCCTCGAACCCGCCCTCGAGCCCGCCCTCGAGCCCGCCCTCGAGCCCGCCGTCTCGCCCGCCCTCTCGCCCGCCGCCGCACTGCCCGCCGCCGCACTGCCCGCCGCCGTGCCGGTCCCGGAGGGCAGCACCCGGCGGTTGCTCCTGAGGTCGGCCGGACTGGGCGTCCTCGGCGTGGCCGCCGCCGCCCTGGCCCCCCGGGTCCGGGCGTTCGCCGCCGGGTCGGGGGCCGGCGCCTGGGGAGTGGGGGCCGACAACCCGGGGACGACCCCCGGATGGGGGACGGCGACCACCTCGCCCCGCCCCCCGGAGTTCAGCGACGTCATCGGCCGGGTCGTGGGCATGCCCGACGACTGGGACCTCCGCCAGCGGGCCCAGCGCTTCGGCCTCGACATCGTCAACGTCACCTGGGAGGACACCGGCCGGTACGTCGGGTCCTCGGTCGGGCCGAACATCAGCGACCTGACCCTCCAGGTGCGCGAGCCGCTCGGCCGCGACCAGGGCCGCACACACCTCCTGCCCGTGCTGCGCTACCCGAACTTCTCCGACACGACCGGCGACGTGCGCCTGGACAGGATCTGGGTCCGTGTGGGGAACCAGCACGCCCGGGCCCGGGTCGTCGCCGTGCCGCTCGGCGAGGTGCTCGGGAACCTGCGCGCCTACCTGTCGGACCCGGTCGGCCTCACCGGTTCGGGGAACTTCCTGTCGCCCCGCGACACCCACGTGCTGACGAGCGCCCAGCACGTGTTCATGCCCCTGCCCCGGTCGGGCAAGGCCGAGTTCAACCCGGTCATCTACAACTACCAGTCCTCGCCCGGGAACCCTGCGGTGCTCTCGCTGCTCGTGACCCGCCAGGGCACCAGCGCGACCGTGATCGAGAACTGGTCCGGCGATCAGAGCTGGCAGACGTGGGGCCAGCAGCTCTTCTTCAACAACAAGGGCCAGCGCACCGTGTTCACGGCCGAGCGCCGCAGCGCCGTGAAGGCCCGCATCGAGGAGGGCCGCACGAACGCCCAGGACGAGGGCGCGCTGGAGGAGGGCAGCGACATGGTCATGGTGATCCAGGTCCCCCTCCTGCACCGGGAGGCGACGGTCGCGCCCTACCCGCCGCCGGCGTCGGCCGTCCCACAGGTCGGGCTGATGCCTCCGACCGCCAAGGCGGCGGCGCCGAGCAGATCCGAGAGCACGGGGGCGCAGCGAAGGGAGCGCTCCGACGTCGAGCAGGCCGTGATCGGCTTCGGCCGGGACCAGGGTCCGTTCCGCGAGACGCTGGGCCGCCGTCTGGAGCGCGACACCCGCTTCCCGATCCGGGTGACGGTCCAGTTCTACAAGGCGACCTCGAACGGGGTGGTGAGCGACGCCGACCTGTCGTCGATGAGGACCGAGATCGACCGGGTGTACGGCAACGCCGACTTCGTGGGCTCCCTGGTGGTGCCCTCCGGCGACCGCCCCCGCCCGACGGAGTGGGCCCGGGGCCGCACGCCCTGGTGAGCGGCCGGGCCTAGCGCCGGGTGAAGCCGAACACGCGGTCGGCCAGGAGCTGCTGGTGGAAGGCGGGCTCGTAGGCCTCCTCCGGCGTGGCCCGGACGCGGCGGTCGGTCTCCTCGGCGTCGGCGCCCACCAGGATGCGCCAGCGGTCGGCCCGCACCCCGTCGAGGATGATCGTGGCGGCCTGGGCAGCGGTCAGCGGGGCGTCGTCACGGAAGGACTCGGCCCGGGCCACCATGATCTGGCGCAGGTCCTCGTCCGACGCCGGGCTGGTGTCGACGCCCGCCCGGGCCATGCGGGCCCGCACGTCGGCGATCTGCTCGGCGGTGAGCTCCTTGGGGTCACGGCCGAGCAGGCGGCCGGAGTTGATGGCGATCGAGGTGCCGATGTGGCCGGGCATCACGACCGATGCCCGCAGATGGGGGGCGTTGAGCCGGAAGTCGGCGATGAGCGCCTCGGTGAAGCCCTTCACGGCGAACTTGGCGGCGCTGTAGGCGGTGTGGGGGATGCCCGGCCCGAGCGAGGCCCAGAAGCCGTTGACGCTCGACGTGTTCACCACGTGCCCGGCGTCGGCGGCCAGCAGCAGGGGCATGAAGGACCGGCAGCCGTTGTAGACGCCGCCCCAGCAGATGGCGAAGGTGCGCTCCCACTCGCTGGGGGCGTCGGCGACGAAGCTGCCGCCGCCGCCGATGCCCGCGTTGTTGAACAGCAGGTTCACGTGGGCGGTGGGCAGGCGGTCGCGCACGGCCGCGGCGAAGGCGTCCATGGCGGCGGCGTCGGCGACGTCGGCGGTGAAGGTCAGCAGGCGTGTGGCGGCGCCGTCGGCCCGGGCCAGCTCGACGGTCTCGGCCATGGCGTCGGGCTGCACGTCGCAGAGGGCGACGTCGGCCCCGGCGGTGGCGAGTTGCCGGACGAGTTCACGGCCCATGCCCGTGCCCCCACCGGTGACGACTGCGATCCTGCCCTCGAAGCGCTCCATGAGCGGACCCTACCGGGGTACGACGCGCAGTTCCCGGAGCCCGTGGATCACGAAGGCGTCGTGGTAGCGGGGCCGGTCGCCGGACCGCTGCAGGCCGGAGGCACGCCGCAGGATCTCGGCCAGCGAGACCTCGAGCTCCAGCCGGGCCAGGGGGGCCCCGACGCAGAAGTGGATGCCGCCCCCGAAGCCGACGTGGGTGGTGTCGCCCCGGCCGATGTCGAAGCGGTCGGCGTCGGCGAAGCGGCGGGGATCGCGGTTGGCCGAGCCGAACAGCATGGCGACCTCCTCCCCCACCCTCAGGGGCTGGCCGGCGATCACCACGCCGTCGTCGAGCACCCAGCGCTCGAAGAGCTGCAGCGGGGCGTCGAAGCGGATCATCTCCTCGACGGCCGTGCCCGCACCCACCTCGCCGTCCACCAGGCGGCGCCACTGGTCGGGATGGTCGAGGAGGGCGTTCACGCCGTTGCCCATCGTGTTCACGGTCGCCTCGTGCCCGGCGTTGAGGAGCACGATCACGGTGCAGACGATCTCCTCCTCGGTCAGGCGCTCGCCTTCCTCCTCGACGGCGATCAGCGCGCTGATCAACCGGCCATCGGGCTGCCGGCGCCGCTCGGCGAGGAGGTCGCGGATGTACACCATGAAGTCGGCAGCCGCCCGGTTGGCCCGCTCCTTCTCGGCGTCGGGGGTGGCGAGCTCGTACATCCGCACGATGGCGTGGGACCAGTCGAGCAGGAGCCGGGCGTGGGTGGTGGGCACGCCGAGCAGCTCGCAGATGACCGCCACGCTGTAGGGCTGGGCGTAGTCGGCGATCAGGTCGAAGGGCTCGCCTCCGGCGAGAAGGGGCTCGAGCAGCCCGGCGGCGGTGCGCTCCATGAACGGGCGCAGCCCCGTGATCGAGCCAGGGGTGAAGGCCCGGGCGATGAGCGACCGGATGCGCGTGTGGTCGGGCGGCTCGAGCTGCAGCAGCGACCAGCGCTCGTGGGCCCGGAAGTCCGCCCAGCGCGGGTCGGGGGCGGAGCGGCCGAACTGCTCGTCGCTGTAGCGGTGGTCGTACACGCGCCCCAGGCGGCGGTCGCGCAGCGTGGACCACACCTCGGCGTGGCGGGTGACGAGCCACTGGCCGGTCGCCTCGTTGAACACGATCGGCGTGCGCTCCCGCAGCTCGGCCAGGGCCGGGTAGGGATCCTGCAGGAAGCCGGGGTCGTCGAGGTCGAGCAGCGGGGCCATCACCGTCAGTCTGCCCGGCTCCCCCGCCCGGCTGCCGCCCACCGGTAGGTTCCCGGGGATGGAACCCTCGATGGAGACGGTGCCCAAGCCCGACGAGCTCCTCGCCCTCCACGGGGTGACGACGGAGATGTTCCACACGCTGCGACGGTGGTTCGGGGTTCCGCCGGTGGTGGCGCTCGACCTGCGCGAGGTCGACTCGGCCGTGACCGAGCTGGGCGATCCCGTCATGATCGCCGCCATGGCCATGCGCAAGCTGCAGGCCCTGAACCTGCTGAGCATGCCCGGGGTGCGCACCACCACCGATGTCGTGGTCACCATCGTGCAGGATCTCGACCGGGCTCTCGTGCAGGCCCCGAGCATGCGACTGGGGCTCGCCGCGTCGACGACCGACTGGGACGCGGCGTTCGCCGCCCTCGAGGACGACGACGCCCCGCGTTCGTTCCCCGACATCGCCGACGTGGCCGCCGAGGACCCCGAGACGAGCCGGTTCCGGGCGCTGCACGCCCGCCTGCACGACGCCGTGATGGCCGTGCTGCGGGCCACCGACAACGAGATCCGCTACCTGGAGTAGGTGGCCCCCGGCCCGGGCCTTGGGCTAGCGCAGGAGGGAACCAGGGCGGAAGAGGGCGGCGGCCGGGCCCTCACCGGCCACGGCGTCGACGGCCAGCACCACGGCGGCGGCCGAGTACGAGGTCTTCTCCTCGTCGGGGAAGTTCACCTGGTCGGGCACGTGCAGGCCCGTCCAGTAGGAGCCGTCCTCGGCCCGGAGCTGACGCGACCAGCGCAGCAGATCGACGGCCTCGGCCGTCATCCCCGCCTGCACGCACGCGATGGCGGCCTCCGCCGTCTCGCCGGTGGTGACCCAGGGGTGGTCGTCGACGCAGCGGACCCCGTCACCGTGCATCACGAACCGCTCCCAGCCGCCGCGCAGGCGGCGCCGGGCGGCCGGGCCGCCCAGCACTCCGGCGAGGACCGGGTAGTACCAGTCCATGGCCCAGCGTTCCTTGGGCTCGAAGCGATGGGGCTCGTGGGCGACGGTGCTGGCCAGGCGGCGCTGCCCGTTGGCCCAGCGTTGGGCGTCCTTGCCCAGCACCCGGGCGATCTCGACGGCGCAGGCCAGCGAGTGCGCCATGCTCGACGAGCCCGTCAGCAGGGCGTAGTCCATGGGCGTGCCGTCGGGCTCGCGGGCCCAGATGATCTCGCCGGACGGCCGCTGCAGCTCGAGCACCCAGTCGACGGCGGCCTCCACCATGGGCCACAGCTCGCGCAGCACCGAGTCGTCACCGGTGGCCAGGTGGTGGTGCAGCACGCCAGTGGCCACGTACGCCACGGTGTTGGCGTCCTGCTTGAAGTCCTCCACACCATCGGTCGTGTAGTACTGGAACCAGGAACCGTCAGCGCGCTGATGATTGGCGAGCCACTGGTAGGCGAGGCCGGCGGCGGCGTGGAGGCCGCCGACGTCGAGGGCCATCGCCGCCTCCACGTGGTTCCACGGGTCGGCGTGGCCGTCGGGCGTCCACAGGATCAGACCGTCGTCGGCCTGGAGGGCGGCGATCGAGGCGACCGACGCGCGCAGCTCCTCGGCGCTCAGCACGCCGGGGATCTCGGGCACGCGCCGCGCCCCCATCACGAACCCCCGCCGGGCTTGCGGGCGTAGACGATCAGGCTCTTGCCGAGCACCGGCTGCAGGACCCGCTCGGGCACCCGCGTCCACCACGGACCGTCGGTCATGTCGCGCACGAGGACGTCGTGGTAGCGGCGCACCAGCGGGTGCTGGTCGGCGCGGTCGAGCCCGACGGCGCAGCGCAGCCACCAGTAGGGCGAGTGCAGGGCGTGCGCGTGGTGGGAACCGGTGACCACGAGCCCGGCGTCGCGCAGGCGGCGCTCGAGCTGACCCTTGCGGTAGATCCGCACGTGCCCGCCGGGGCTGAGCGGGGCGTGGTACTCCGAGGAGATCGCCCAGCAGACGAGCTCGGGCAGGTAGGTGGGCACGGTGATGGCGACCGTGCCGCCGGGCTTCACGATCCGCTGGACCTCCCGGGCCGCGCCGCGGTCGTCGGGGATGTGCTCGAAGACCTCGGAGGCGATGACACGGTCGAAGGTCGCGTCGGGGAACGGCAGGGCCAGGGCGTCTCCGGCGACCATGCCGGCCGCTGCCGTGGACGGGATCCGGGACCGTTCCTGCTCGTCCATGGCGACGACGACGGCGCCGGCCTGGCGCAGGTCGTCGGCGTTGCGGTCGAGCGCGACGACCCGCGCCCCACGGCGGAAGGCCTCGAAGGCGTGGCGGCCGAGGCCGGCCCCGAGGTCGAGGAGGAGGTCCCCGGCCCGGAGCCCCAGTTGCTCGTAGCGGACGGTCAGCATGGTCGTGTTCCTCGGGTGCCTCGAGCCCGGCTCAGGCGGCGTCGTGCCGGGCCCGCTCGGACTCCTCCAGGCGGAGGCGCCACTGCTCGACATGGCCCTCGGCGGCGACCCGCCAGGTGAAGCGCTGCTCGACGCGACGCCGCCCACGGGCGCTCATCTCGCGTCGCAGCCCCTCGCTGTCGAGCAGGCGGCCGATGGCGTCGGCCAGCGCTGACGGGTCACCCGGGGCGACGGTGAGGGCGGACTCGCCGTCGGGCCCCGTCACCTCGGGCAGCGCTCCGCCGGTCGTCGTCACCAGCGGCGTGCCGCACGCCATGAACTCGATGGCCGGAAGCGAGAAGCCTTCGTACAGGGAGGGCACGACGGCGACGGTCGCCTCGTTGTAGAGCTCCACGAGGCGCTCGTCGGACACCCCCGAGACGAACGTGACGATGTCGTTGAGGCCGAGCTGGTCGAGCAGCTGGGGCAGCACGGACCCCTCGCGCTTCTTGCCGATCACCATGAGCTCGACGGGCCGCTCGGTGCGCACCTTGGCGATGGCCTCGAGGAGCGGGCGCAGGCCCTTGAGGGGGACGTCGGCCGAGGCGGTGGTGAGGACGCGGTGCGGGTGGCGGGGCACGTCGGGCAGCGGCCGGAACCGCTCGTGGTCGACGCCGACCGGCACGATGTGGAGCTGCTCGGGCCGAACGCCCATCTGCTCGACGATGTCGCGCCGTGAGGACTCCGACACGGTGATGATCCGGGGGAGCTGCTTCACGACCTCGATCTGCATGCCCAGGAAGCCGTACCACCGCCGCAGGGAGAACCGGCGCTTGAGCCCCGCCTTCAGGCGCCTGGCCTCGGCCACCTCGAGATCACGGTCGACGGTGATCGGGTGGTGGAGGGTGGCGACGACCGGGATGCCGTCGCGGGCGATGCCGGCGATGCCGTAGCCGAGGCACTGGTTGTCGTGCACCAGGTCGAAGTCGGTCCGGTGCTCGCGCAGGTAGCGACGGGCGCGCAGCGAGAACGTCCAGGGCTCGGGGAAGCCGGCCGTGCACATGTGGGCGAACTCGAAGGCGTCGATGCCGAAGTCGACCGGGCCCTGGCGGAGGCTGTGCCAGATCTCACGGGGGCGGGGCAGGTGCCAGGGGTCCTCCGGCCGGAACAGGTCCATGCTGGGGATCTTCACGAGGGGCACGTCGCCGTCGAGGATCGGCCAGGGCTGGCCGGAGAGGACCTCGATGTGGTGGCCCATCGCCGCCACTTCACGGGCGATGTAACGCGTGTAGACGCCTTGGCCGCCCGAGTACGGGTTGCCCCGGTACACCAGCCAGGCGACCCGCAGGGGACGGTCCGACGACATGAGGGAACAACGCTACCTGTCGCCCGGACGAGCGCCGACCGGGTGGCGCCGCCATGGTGGAGGGGCCGATCTCGACCCTCGTCCCGCCCGGCCCCACACCGTCGGTGGTCCCCTAGCCTGGTCCCATGGCCACCGTGACGGGCGTCGGACAGGACTCGCAGCGGCAGCGGGCGGCGCAGCGGCAGCGGGCGGCGCGGCGCGCCCGCCTGGCCGGGGCGGCCATCTTCGGGGTCACGGCGGTGCTGACGCTCCTCGGGGTCGTCATCGCGGCACTGGAGTCGCGTCAGCGCGAGAGCCCGTACGTCGAGGCCCAGCAGGGCCTCGACGACGCCCTGCGCAAGGTGCCCTTCGACGTGCGCCTGCCCGAGACGCTGCCCCTGGGCAAGCGGCTCGTGCGCACGTACCTGAAGGAGCCCGACGTCGACGAGGGCACCGTGTTCCAGATGAGCACCTGGTACATCCGGCCGGGGGTCGACACCATGGCGATCCAGGTGTGGCAGACCAACGAGGGCTACCTGAAGCGGCGGGCCCTCGATCCCACGCAGCGGCCGGGTCGGGAGGTCGTCGTCGCCGAGCGGAGCTGGTGGCGGCTGGACGGCGCCGGCCAGTCCCGCGAGGTGGGCGTGTCCTACTCGCGGCGTGAGGACGACGGCGTCACCGTCGTCGTCTCCGGCCCGAACGACCGTGAGGTCGCCGACATGATCGGCAGGCTGCGCCGCGTGGCGCCGATCGACCCGGACCAGAGCTGATGGGCGCGCTCGTGCCGACCGCCGTGTGGCGGATCTCCGAGGCGCTCGTGGTCGCCCTCGACGAACGGTTCGGGGAGCCGCTCGACGCCTACGTGAACGGGTCACAGGTGTGGCTGCGGCAGGACGGCCCGGGGGAGATGACCTTCGAGTGGCGCCTCCACCCCGTTCCCCACTACCAGCGGCCCAAGGGTCTCGAGACCGACGCCGTCTTCGCCTTGACGGCGCTGGCGCTCCAGCGGTCCGAGGTCCCACCCCGCCCCGTCGGACAGCTCTGGGACGGCCTCGAGTGCTTCGCCGCCTACGGGGACGAGATCGAGCCCGCCGTGCTCGCCTCGATCGCCACCGAGGTCGTCGGCATCGCCCCCGACGCCTCCGGCCTGGCCGACCACGAACGCATCGCCGACCGGTGGGCGTCCTCGGGCCGGGGCACGTCGATCGTCGCCGACCTCCTGGCCGAGCTCACCGGCGCGACCTGAGCACGGCCGCCCGCTCAGCCCGACCCGCCCAGCCCGGCGCGGCGGAGGACCGCGGCGGCACCGGGGATGCGCTCGTCGAGCACGGCGACGACGTCAGCCGTGGTGGCGACGGCGTGAGCCCGGCGGGCGACGAGCACGGCGAGGGCACAGTCGACGTCGTCGGGGCGGCCCAGCGAGGCCAGCACCTGGACGGTCTGCACGTACACGCCCCGGTAGTACGAGCCGCCATGGGTGTCCCAGTAGCGCATGGGCGCGCCCGTACGCCCGGCGGCGTCGGCGGGCAGTGGTCGGGTCCGGAAGTCCGCCAGCGTCCCCTCGACCCTCGCTTCCGCCCACGAGGCGAGGCCTTCGTCGATCCAGGGATCACGGCCCTGGTCGTTGCCGACGAGTCCGTAGAACCACTGGTGCGCCACCTCATGGGGGGTGGTGCGACCCGATGATCCGGGGCCCTGCATGACGTGGCCGGGGAACTCGATGCCGCCCCGCAGCCCAGGGGTGACGGCCAGCGAGTACCAGGGGTAGGGGGCGGGGCCGTAGCGACGCGCCAGATCCCTCAGCGCGCTGACGATCCGGTCCCGGTACCGCTCGGGCGACTCGCCGATGCCCTCGCCCACGCCGACCGTGACCATCACCGGTCCCGGGCCGCCGGCATCGACCGACGCGGTCACCGTGCGGAAGCGGCCGATGGAGACGGCGACGTCGCGGACGGCGTCGGCGGTGAAGACGGTCTCGCCCGGAGCGGTGCCCGGTTCCTGGGTGCCGGTCGCCAGCACGGTCAGATCCGGCGCCGTACGGACGGTCAGGCGGTAGGACGCCACCGGCGTCATCACCGCCTCCCCGCGGGCCGTCGTGGCGGGGGTGGTGTTCCATCCGATTCCGGGCTCCCAGGCGAGCACGGGATGGAACGTGCCGATCCGCATCGAGCGCCCCGAGCGCGACCACCGCTCGTCGGCGCTGCCCGGCACGGTGAGCGTGAAGCGCAGCGCGACCGTGAGCGCAGAACCCGCCGGCACGGTGCGGCCGAGCTCGACGTCGAGGCGGGTCGGATCCGGGCGCCGCACGCGCAGGCCTCCGACGTCGTCGACGGACAGTGCATCGACGGTGAGCGTGGGGGCGCCCGGCCCGCGACGCCCACCGTTGGGCCACAGGCGGAGCACGAGCCGGTCGACGGGGAGGTCCGGAGTGAACACCACGGTCAGCGAGCCGGTGACCGTCGGACGGGACGGGTCGGCGTCGACGGCGACGTCGTAGCGGGGGCGAGCGGGATCGGGCGGGCGGCGCTCGGGCACCGGGCATGCCGCAGCGACGGCGGACGGAGGCACCACCGCCCGGGCGACGACCGGGGACACCGGTGGCGACGCCGCCACGAGCAGTCCGGCGGCGAGCGCTGCAGCGACGAACCGGGCGGGCATGGCGGTTCGAGTCTGCCCGACCGGGCGCGGGACTCCTCGCCGGTAGCCTCGGCCGACGATGACCAGGGAGCCGACGAGCGAGACGACCGAGCTCGTCGTCGTGGGGGCCGCTGGAGCCCTCGGTCGGTGGGTCGGCCAGCACGTGCTCGCCCAGCACCGCTGGGGCCGCGTGCACCTGCTCGACGCGGCGGCCTCGGTCACGGCGGCCGCCGACGCCTTCGCGGCCGTTGCGACCACCGCCCACGTCGTCACCGAGGCCGGTCCCCCGCCCCATGCACTCGACGGGCTCGCCGCCGCCCCCGCCGTGCTGGCCTGCGTGGCCGTCCCTGCGGCGACCCTGCCCGGCGTCGCCCGGTGGCTGCTGCCGGCGCTGCCCGCCGGGGCCGTCGTCGCCGTCCTGGGGAACCAGCTCGCCACGATGACGGCCGAGCTGAACCACCGGCGGCCCGATGTCGCCGTCGTGGGCGTCCACTGCCTGTTCGGCACGACCGTCGAGCGGGCCGACGGCCAGATCTTCGCCGTCAGCCCCGATCCGCGTCACCCCCACGCTCACCGGATCGTCAGCGCGCTGGTGGAATCCGTCGGCGGCGCCGTCAACGTCGTGGAGGCCGCCCGCCACGACGACCTGATGCGCTACATCCAGACCGCCACGCACCAGGCCCTGCTCACCTTCGCCGACGTGATCGGCCGGTCGGGGTACGACCTCGACGCCGACCTCTGGGCCAACCGCACGCCGGTCTTCGAGCTGATGATGGCCCTCGCCGGGCGGGTGCTGGCCCCCGGGCAGGAGGCGACCACCGCGGCGGTCCAGTCGGCCGATGCCGACCAGCGCATCGCCGGCGAGCTCACGGCGGCGGGTGACCGTCTCCACGCCCTGCTCGATTCCGGGGTCGACCCGGACCGCTTCGCCGACTACCTCGCCGGCCTGCGCGCACCGTTCCCCGGTGCGTTGTTCACCAAGGTGCAGCAGGCGGGCACGCTGGCCACCGCCGCCGTCCAGGGTGCCCGGGCCCGGATCGCCCGGCACCGCACCCACGGCGAGGTCATCGGGGTGATCTCGTCCGAGCGGGCCGGCCGGCTGCACGTGGGCACCGTCGAGTCGGTCACGGGCACGTCGTTCGTGCTGCGCGACGCGCTCGTCGGCCGTTCCGGACGGGCCGGGCTCCTCATCCCCGGGGCTGCGGCCGAGAACACACGGCGACTGGGGGTGGGCGGCTCGCCGCGGTCCGTCGAGTTCACGCTCGGGCGCGTCCGCATCCTCACGCCCGACGAGCTCGAGGCCGAGCTCGGCACCTGGCTCGGGTCGGTCACGCGCGGCTGCAAGTTCCTCATCCCCGAGGCCATCGCCGGGATCTCAGCGGTCGAGGTGGCCCGGGGGGTGCACGGGGTCGACGACGTCGAGCTGGTGTCGGAGGAGGTCCGCCTCGGACAGCGCGAGTGCGTGGTTCGGCTGCACGCCCGCGTCGACCGCGACCTCGCCCTCCTCGAGCGCGAGGTCCAGCGCCGCATCGACGACGTGTTCGTCTGGCCCGACGGCGTCGTGCTGCCCTGGACCGGCCCGCCCGTCGAACGCGTCGGCTACCTCGGCCCGGCGGGCACGTTCTCCGACACCGCCGCGCAGCAGCTCGCCCGGCTCCTCGGCCATCCCGGAGTGGAGCGCATCGAACGACCCGACTTCGCCAGCCTCGTCGGGGCCCTGGTGGCCGGCGAGGTCGATGTCGCCGTCGTGCCGATCACCAACTCCTCGAGCGGCCTCGTGGATCTCGCCGCCGCGGTGCTGGCCACCGCTCCGGCCGGGGCGTTGGTGGCCGGTGGCGTCGTCGACGTGCCCGTCCGGTTCGACGCCTACGTCGCCCCGGGTACGACCGTCGCCGCCGGGTCCACGGTGCTGTCCCATCCCCAGGGATTCCGTCAGTGCTCGTCGTTCATCGCCGCCATGCACTTCGTGGAGGAGGTGTGCACGTCGACGGTCGAGGCCTGCCACGAGGTGCTCCGGCGGGGCGCCGGGGTCGCCCTGGCGGCCCGCGGCGTCGGTGAGGAGCTGGGTCTCGAGCTGCACCGGGCGAGCGTCGGGAACCTGGCCGGCGCACTGACGCGCTTCCTGGTCCTGGGCCGGTCGGGAGCGTTCGGTCCCCCGCCGCGGGGCGACGTCACCGAGCGGGCCGTGTGGCTCCTCGAGCCCGGGACCGTTCCCTCCCCGACCGATCAGCCCTGCTTCGACGAGCTCCTGCGGGGGCCGAGCGGCCGCGCCCTGCTCGTGTCCTCGCGGTCCGACCGCCTGGCCCCGGGCACGCCCGGCGCCACCAGCCTCGGCACCATCCCGTGGTCGCCCCGCACCCCGATCGTGGTGCTGTGAGCGCGCCGGGACCCGGGCGGATGCTGTGGCGGGGTGTGACCCGACGGTGCGCGCGCTGCGGTTCGGGCGGGCTGTTCCGGCGGTGGTTCACGATGGTCGAGCGCTGTCCGGGGTGCAGCTACCGCTTCGAACGGGAGGAGGGCTTCTTCCTCGGGGCCTACGTGATCAACCTCGCCCTGGGACTGGGCACCTGCATCGCCGGCATCGTCATCGGGTTCGCCCTGATCCGCCCCGTCCCGAGTGCCGGGGTGCTCGCCACCGCCACGGCCGTGGCGGCCGGCCTCGTCCCCATCGTCGCCTACCCGTTCACCAAGACGATCTGGACGGCCATCGACCTGATCATGCGCCGGTCGATGGGCGAGAGCTACGGAGGAGACGGCGAGCAGTCCTTCCGACGCCGCCCGAACCGCTGACCGGGTTCACCCCTCGGACGGTCGGACCGGACGAACCCGGTCGCCGCTGACGACGAGGGCGGTGAGGAACGTCGTGATCGGCACCGAGGCGATGAGGCCGATGCTGCCGACCAGGGTCCGGACCACCTCCGTGGCGATCACCTCGCCGGTGACCACCGTGCCGAGGGACTCGCCGGTCTGGGTGAACAGGAGCAGCAGGGGCAACGACGCCCCGGCGTAGGCGAGCACGAGGGTGTTGACGGCCGACGCGATGTGGTCCTGGCCGATGCGCAACGCCGAGCGGTACAGGCCCCAGAGGCCGAGGCCCGAGTTGGCGCCGTGCAGCTCCCACACGGCGCTGGCCTGGGTGACCGTCACGTCGTCGAGGACGCCGAGCGATCCGATGATGATCCCGGCCAGGAGCAGGCCCTGGAAGTCGAGGAATCCGGCGGTGGCCCGCAGGTACGCCGTCTCCTCGCCGACGAGGCCGGTGAGGCGGGCGGCTGCGATGAAGGCCGAGCCGAGGAGCCCGGTGATGGCGAGGCTGGCCAGCGTGCCGATGAGGGCGCTCGTCGTGCGGGCGTTGGGGCCGTGGGTGAGGTACAGCGCCACGAGCATGATCAGCGCGCTGGTGACCAGTGCGACGAGCAGTGGCGACGCTCCACCCACGAGCGCGGGCAGGGTCAGCCCGACGATCACGACGAGGCTGAAGGCGAGCGCGATCAGTGCCCGCAGCCCGCGCCGACGACCCACGAGCATGGCGACCCCGACGAAGGCGGCCGCCAGCAGCAGCACCGGTCGGCGCCGCTGGAAGTCGAAGAAGTCGTAGAAGGGCTCGCCCTCCAGCGGAACGATCAGCTCGAGGCGGACGGGTGCCCCGATGTCGGGCACGGGCTGACCGCCGGTCAGCGATCGCTCGTAGGTGACGATCTCGCCCCGATCGTCTCCCTCCGTGAGGCGGACGCTCACGAGCATGCAGTCCGGCGCGTCGGCATCAGCGGCCCGGCCCCGGCAGGTGACGCCCTCGACGTCGACGACCCGTCCGTCGACCAGCGGCGGAGCAGCCCCCGGCCCGGCCAGCGCACGGCCCGCCCGGGCCGTCTCCGACGGCCAGATGGCGATCACACCCAGGACCGTCAGCGCCACCAGTGGGGCCACGACGGCGAGCAGGAGGCGTCGGAGGTGCGGTGAGGCGGGCGGAGGGGCCCCGTGATGCCCGGCATGTCCGGCATGCCCGGCATGTCCGGCATGCCCGTGATGCCCGTGATGGTCGGCGTGCCCGGCGGGCGGGCGGGTCTGGTCGTCCACCGGATCAGTCTGGTCGTCGTCCCGTGGTCGGGGTGGGCACGGGCGGCGACCGCGGCCGACCGGGTTCACCATCGGCTCATGCCGGTGGTGGACACTGGGACCATGCAGTGGGAAGCACCGACCGGCCGAGAGGCCGGGGACCGCGGCGGCGTGGCCCCGGCCGGCGTCCCCCGGCTCGTGCCCGTCCCCCGACTCGTGCCCGTCCCCCGGCTCGTGATCTCGGCCGTGCTCGCCGCCCTGCTCACCGCCGTGCTCGTCCTCGGCACCGCCGTGCTGCCCGGGTCGCCGCGACGTCCCGGGCCGGGAACCCCGTCGGCCGAGGCCGCCCCCGCCTCCACCCGGGCGACGCCCCGGTCGCCCTTCGGGCCGACCTCGGCCGCCTACGGACCGCTCCTGCGGGCGGTCGCCCGTGACCTCGACCGGTGGTGGTCGACGGAGCTGCCCCGGGTCTACGGCCGTCGGTACGTGGCCCTGCGCGGCTGGTACCCGGCGACGCCCGAGAGCCTCCCGCCATCGTGTGGGGCGGCGATCCGCTACCGGGACCTGGTCGGCAACGCCTTCTACTGCCAGTCGGGGGACTACATCACCTTCGACGACGCCCAGCTCTTCCCGGCGTTGCACCAGCGCTTCGGCGACGTGGCGCTGGCCGTCGTGATGGCCCACGAGATGGCCCACGCCATCCAGGCGCGGACCAGGACGACCCTGCCGACCGTCTACGCCGAGCTGCAGGCGGACTGCTTCGCCGGTGCGTGGCTGCGGCGGGCGGTCGACGGTCAGGCCGCCGACATCGCCTTCGCCCTCAGCGACCTCGATGAGGCCATCGCCGCGTCCCTGACGTTCCGCGACAGCCCGGGCATCAGTGCCGTCGACCCCAACGCCCACGGCAACGGATTCGACCGGACGAGCGCGCTCCAGACCGGCTTCGACGAGGGCAACGCCCGGTGCCGGACGTTCGCCACCTCGCCGCCACGGGTGACGGCCAAGGCGTTCAGCACTGCGGCCGAGGCGGCCTCCGGGGGCGACATCGCGCTGGAGGATGCCGTCGCCCTCACCCTCGATGCGCTCGGTTCGTACTTCGGCACGCTGGTGGACACCAACCGGCTGCGGAGCGCGGTCCCGACCGACGCACTGGCCCGGACCTACCGCAGCATCGGTGACGTGGGGGCGTCGATGCTCGTCGTCGAGCGGGCCGCCGACGAGGTGGAGGCGGTCACCCGGGTCGGCGGGCGCACGACGGGCTCGGCCGAGCTCCGCTCGACGTGTCTGGCCGGGAGCTGGCTGGGGGCCGCCGACCGGGGCGAGCTGTCGACGAGGAACGGCCCGATCAGCCTCTCCCCGGGGGATCTGGACGAGGCCATGATCGCCATGATCGACACCCCCTCCTCGGCGTCGGCGTTCGACCGGATCCGGGCCCTGCGCACGGGCTGGGCCACCACGGGCGGACTGGCCGCGGGCCTCCAGGCCTGCGCCCGCCTCTGAGCCGGCGCCCGGCTCCGAGCCAGCTCAGCCTTCGGGCCGGTCAACGGGGACCCGCCAGGCGCCCCGGGCCCAGGGCGTGAGGTCGCCGGCCATGGCGCGGACGGCATCCACGAGCTCGTCGGGCCGGGGGCGGTCGCTGCCGTCGCACAGGCCGAGACCGGCGGCGAGCAGGGCGAGCACGGCGGCTGCGTCCCGACCCGATGCCGCCTGGTCGGCGAGCGTCGATCCGTGGTGGCGCTTGGCCAGCCGCTCGCCGGAAGCATCGAGCACCAGAGGTACGTGCGCATAGGACATGGGTCGGGTGCCGATGAGCTCGCCGATGAGGATCTGCCGGGGTGTCGAGGCGAGCAGGTCGTCGCCACGGACGACCTCCTCCACACCCTGCAGGTGATCGTCGACGACGACGGCCAGGTTGTAGGCGGGCACCCGGTCGTTGCGGCGCAGCACGACGTCGTCCACGACGCAGGAGAACGGTCCGTGGACACGGTCCACCAGGGCCCTCGTGAGGCCGCAGGCCCGCAGCCGGATCGCCGGCCGGCGACCCTCCTCGAGCAGCTCCAGACGCCGGGCGGTGGGCAGCAGGCGGCACGTGCCGGGGTAGGCCCCCTCCGGAGCGGGCCCGTGGGGCGCCGTTGCCGCGGCCTGGATCTCCCGACGGGTGCAGAAGCACTCGTAGGTGACGCCGCGCCGGACGAGCGTGGCGATGGCGTCGTGGTGCAGGGCGAAGCGGTCCGACTGGCGCTCGACGGGGCCGTCCCAGTCGAGGCCGATGGCGGCGAGGTCGCGCAGCTGGGACTGCTCGTGCTCCCTCGAGGCGGTGACACGGTCGAGGTCCTCCATCCGCACGACGAACCGGCCGCCGGAGGCCCGGGCCAGCAGCCATGCGGCCAGGGCCGTGCGGAGGTTGCCGAGGTGCAGCGGGCCCGTCGGGCTCGGAGCGAATCGACCGGTCGGCACGGTGCGCAGTCTCGCCCGTGGACGGGGGCCACGTCGGTAGAGTCGGACTCGGGCGGTCCGCCCCACGGGTCCGTCAGTTCGGCAGCCCGGCGGCCGATGGGGGCACCATGGAGCAGCAGCCGGTCGAGACTCCACCGGTCCGCCGTCGGCGGAGACGATCGGTCGAGGTCGCCGGGGTGGTCGTGGCGTTCCTGGTGGCCATGCTCGGGCCGGTCGCATCCGTTCCCGGCGTCCCCGCTGCGTTGGTGCCGACGGCCACGGCGGCCCTGAACGCGGCGGCCCTGAACGCAGCGGCCGTGACGGCCGCGACCCCGGCGCCCTCCACCTTCCGGGCCCCCCGGCTCGTCTGGGAGCGCTGCGGTCCGGTCGAGTGCACCGCCCTCGCCGTCCCCGTGGACCACGCCCGGCCCCGCGGGGCCAGGACCACGGTGGCGGTCCACCGGGTCCGGGCGGCCGACCCGTCGCGTCGCATCGGCGTGCTGGTCGTGAACCCCGGCGGGCCGGGCGTCTCGTCCCAGGGGATGGTCGATCCGTCGCTGTGGCCGGCGGCCATCCACGACCGGTTCGACCTCGTCGGTCTCGATCCCCGCTTCACCGGTGCCCAGGCACCCCGGTGCCGGTTCCCCGCCGCCGCGGCCCGGGCACTGCGGGCCGGAGAGCTGGCCCGGGCGGTCGCCATCGGTTGCGCCGCCGAGCGCTCGAAGCTGGCGAACATGGGGGCCGACGACATGGCCCGCGACCTCGAGGTCCTGCGCGTCGCCATGGGCGAAGCGACGCTCAGCCTCTACGTGGTGTCGTGGGGGGCCGAGCTCGGGGCCCGGTACGGGGAGCTGTTCCCCCGGAGTCTGCGGGCGCTGGTCGTCGACAGTCCGCTCGACGTCACCGACACCGCCCGCGTCGCCGATCGTGAACGCGCCCTCGCGCTGAACACTGCGCTCGATGAGCGGCTGCGCCGGTGCACGACGATGGGCGTGGCGTGCGCCTTCAACGACGGCACCGACCTGTCGGCCCGGTACACCTGGCTGCAGAACCGGGTGGCCGCCCGGGACGCGACGGCGGCCGGCCAAGGCCTGTTCTCCCGATCCACCGCCCTCCAGAGCCAGGTCTCCGCTCTGCTCGCCTACGGCGACGGCGAGGATCTGTACCGGTACCTGACGGCCATCGCCACGGCATCGGACGCCACGCTCGACACCGCCATCCGGTCGGCCGACCCCGACGTCGCCGCTGACGAGGAGTTCACCACCCCCGACGCCGAGAGCATCGCACCGTTCATCGGCGCGTCGCTGCTCAGCCAGCTGAGCGGGCTGGTCGCCACCGAGTGCCTCGACGGTCTGCTCCCGCGCGACGCGGCCACCCTCGACGCCGGGCGGGCCGCGGCAGCCGAGGCGGCACCCCGCTTCTCGACGCTGTTCTTCCACGGGAGCGCCGGCCTGAGCTGCATCGGGTGGCCGATCCCGGTCCGGCGCCGCCCCGTGGTGACGCCCCCGTCGACCCGGGGCGGGCCGGTCCCCGTGGTGCTGGCCTCGTCGTTCGACACGCAGGCGCCGATCAGCTGGGCCCGCCGGACGGCGACCGCGCTGGGGGCGCCGCTGGTCGTGCGGGACGGGTTCGGACACGGGATCGTGGGGTCCTCGGACTGCATGGCCGCAGTGGCCGCGGCCTACCTGGCCGATCCGGCCACGCCCGTCGCTGCGACCGGCTGTCCGGCGTCATGACGCGCCCTCGCCGCCGACCGGTCCGGCGGGTGTGCCTGACCGGGGCCGAGTCGACGGGCAAGACGACCCTGTGCCGGGTGCTGGCCGAGCGGCACCACACCGTGTGGGTGCACGAGTACGGCCGCGACCACACCGTCGAGAAGATCCGCCGGGGAACCAACGACCACTGGACGACGGAGGACTTCGTGGTCATCGCCCGGCGCCAGCAGGAGCTCGAGGACGAGGCCGCCACCCGGGCCCGGGGCTGGCTGTTCTGCGACACCGACGCCCTCGCCACCGCCCTGTGGCACGAGCGGTACCTGGGGACGAGAGCCACCGAGGTGGAAGCCATAGCTGCTCAGCGCACATACGATCTGTTCGTGCTGTGCGACATCGACGTGCCCTTCGAGCGCGACGGCGTCCGGTTCGGTGAGATGGACCGACCGGCCATGCACCGGCGGTTCGTCGAAGAGCTCGACCGACGCCCGGAGCCCTGGATCCTGGCCTCGGGCCCGCTCGAGCAGCGGGTGGCGACGGTCGAGGCGGCCATGGCGCGCCTGGCTCCCGGGAGGGCCGTCCGGTGAACGAGGAGCCGCTGCTGCCGTCGGAGCCCGTGTTCCCGCAGCCACCGCCGCTCCCCCGGGGCCGCGACATCGAGCTGCCCGGGCGCGGCACCACCTTCGTGCGCGAGGTTCCCGCCCCTCGAGGCCGCAAGCGGGCGCCGACCGTCGTGCTGCTGCACGGCTGGACCGTCACTGCCGACCTCAACTTCTTCCGGTGCTTCGGCCCCCTGGGGACGACCTACCGCGTGGTGGCGCTCGACCAGCGTGGCCACGGGCGCGGCATCAAGGCCCTGCCCTTCCGGCTGGAGGACTGCGCCGACGACGTCGCCGCGCTCATCGACACCCTCGGGCTCGACCGGCCGATCGTCGCCGGGTACTCCATGGGCGGCGGTGTCGCCCAACTGGTCGCCCAGCGCCACCCGGAGAAGATCCGCGGTGTCGTGCTGTGCGCCACGGCCCACCGCTTCGGGGCCCAGCTCAGCGAACAGGGCTGGCGCAAGGTGCTGCTCGAAGGCGTGACCGCCGTGGTGTCACGACTCCCGCCCGACGTGCGGGCCCGCCTGCAGCAGGGGGTTCAGTCCCGCCGCGGCGCCCAGACGCCCCGTGAGGCGTGGGTCCTCGAGGAGATCGCCCGCCACGATCCGGCCATGGTGCTGCAGGGCCTGCGCGCACTCACGGCCTTCGACTCGCTGCCCTGGCTCGGTGATCTCGACGTTCCCGTGGCGGTGGTCCGCACCCTCCAGGACCTGACCGTGCCCACCCGCGACCAGGACGTGATGATCGACGCCGTCGGAGGCGCTCCGGTGTTCGACGTCGACGCCCCGCACCGAGCGGTGGTGGAGGCGGCCGAACTGTTCGTCCCCGCCCTCATGGCCGCCATCGCCGACATCGAGGACCGCACCCTGACATCGGCTCCCACCCCCCGTCCCCGGACCCCCCGCGTCCCCCGGGTGCGTCGCCTCCCCCCGCCCCGGAC
>JBIKWW010000208.1:0-6390 GCA_044356125.1 Acidimicrobiia bacterium | reverse complement strand
TGATCACGCCGAATCGCCCCCGGCACCCGCTCCCACCCCGGGCTGCGGGCGGGCCTCGGGGGCATCGCCGCCGCCACGGTCCGTCTGGCGACGGTCGACGCCGTCACCACCGAGATCGTGCGCATGCGATGCGCCCAGCACCACGACTGCGGGACCTGACTGTCGGTCCGCCTGGCAGTTGCCAGGGATGAAGGCCTCGACGAGGCGACCATCGCCGACGTGCTCGCCGCCCGCACGGACTCCTTCCCCGACCACCACCGCGCTGCGCTGGCCCTGGCCGACGCCCTGATGACCCAGCCCGGCTCACTGGGCGACGACCGGGTCGCCGAGCTGCGCCGCCTCTTCACCGACGACCAGCTCGTCGAGCTGACCCTCGACATCATGAAGTGGAACGCCCAGAAGGCGCCCGTCGCCCTCGGCACCGACGTGTGGCTGCGGCCCGGTGAGCTGAGCGACCTCGTCTTCGACGAGCGGGGCAACTGGATCCGCTGAGCCCGACGCGGCCACCGCCGGGTCCTGCGCCCGACCGTGGGGTCAGCTCACCACGGGCAGCGACCAGCACAGGTAGGGCTCACCGAGGCGCAGCGACCGCATCGACGGCTCGGCCCCGGGAGCCAGGCGGATGCCGGGACGCTCCTCGAACAGCACGGCGGTCATCCTCAGGGCCAGATCCCGGGTGATGGCGTAGCGCGACCGGGGCCGGTCCTCGGGCACGGCCGGGTGCCTGGACGGAGCGCCGGTGCCGAACGAGATGCCGCTGGCCAGGCCGTCGGCCCGGTACTGCCCGCGGGGCTCGCGCTGGGCGAGGTCGCGGCGGTCGACGTCGAAGCGGTCCGGTTCGGCGAACACGGCCGGGTCCCGGTTGGCGGCTGCCGCCGACAGCCGGATCAGCGCCCCTTCCGGGAGCAGACGCCCGAAGCGCTCGACCTCGTGTCGGGTCCAGCGGTCGGCGCTCACCACCGGCGGGCTGTGGCGCAGGGTCTCGAGCAGCGCCGCCCGCGTCGCCAGCCGGTCGCCGGCCACCCGCTCCCGCAGGCCGTCCACGGTGAGGAGGTGGAACCACAGGTTGGCCAGCGCCCCGTGCAGGGTGGCGTGATCGAGCTCCAGCAGCGTCACCGCCACGTCCTCGGCCGACGCGCCCAGCCGGGCGGCGACGCTGAGCAGGTCGTCACGCTGGGTGTCGGCCCGGCGCTCGTGCAGGAGCGGGGCGACGAGGGCGGCCAGCGCGTCGAGGGCGTCGAGGGCGGCCCGGCGGGCCACGGGCTCCGAGCCGGTCGCCCGCGGCAGCAGCAGGTACCAGCGGGCAAGCTCGGCCGTCGGTTCGACGTCGAGCGCCCGGCACAGCAGTTCGAAGGGGAAGCGGGCCAGCACCTCGGTGGCCAGGTCGTGCTCCAGCCCGGCGGCCAGTGACCGGGCGATCTCGGTGCCGTCGCGGTCGGCGACGCGCTCCAGGCAGGCCTGGACCGCCGGCTCGCCGCCCAGGTCGTGACCCCAACCGGCCCGGCCGCAGGCCCAGGCCCGGGAACGGGTCTCGTAGTTGGCGTCGTCGGTGGCGACGCTGGTGACGTCGTCGTAGCGGGTCACCCAGAAGGCGTTGCCCGGCCAGTCCCGGTAGCAGGCCTGGTGCTCGCGCAGGACGGCCACGATCGGGAAGGGGTCGCGCAGGTAGGCGTCGGAGGACAGCTGGCGCGGCCGGATCCACTCCGTCGTCTGCCCGGTGCGGACGCGCTGGTAGACCTCGTAGGACCGGTAGCCCGACATCTCAGGACCCGATGGTGAGCCAGAGCTGACGGATGGCCCCGAGGCCGATGGGGGCGAGCGACGTCCCGTCGATGTCGGTCGGCATGCGGGCGGTGTCGATGGCCACGGCCAGGCCCCGATCTCGGAGCGCGGCAGCCAGCGTGCGCGAGCCGAGCACCGTCTCCTGCTGGCTGATCCAGGCGCCCGGGCAGAGATGGGGCCCCACCCCGAAGGCCATGTGGCTGTGGCGCCCGTCGCGGTGGTGCCCGCTGCGGATGATCTTGCCGGTGTGGAGGTCGGGTCGGAAGATGTCGAAGCGCTCCGGATCGGCGAAGACGCGGTCGTCGTGGTTGGCCGAGAAGTCGACCATGTGGACGAGCGACCCGGCCGGGATGGTCACGCCGTGGAGGGTGACGTCCCACGAGGTGTGCCGCGGCTGCCCGCCGATCGAGCTCGAGTGGCGCAGCGTCTCGTGGAAGGCGGCGTCCCACAGGGAGTCATCAGCGCGCAGACGATCGAGCTGATCGGGGTGCTGCAGCAGCAGGTACCACATGTTGAGGATGGCTCCCCGGGTGGTCTCGCCGCCGCCGCCCACCACGAGGGCGATGTTGGAGGTGATCTCCTCGGTCGAGAGCAGGTCGCCGTCGACCACCGTGTGGCAGAGCTCGGAGATGATGTCGCGCCCGATCGGGTCGCCGGCGTCGTCGTAGAGGAAGGTCGGCTGCCGGCGGCGCTCCTGCACGAGCCCCTCGACGTAGTCCTCGAGGTCCTGACGGGCGCCGATGCCGAGGTGGGCCGTCTCGGAGCCGCCCAGGCCGTTCATCATCGAGGAGTACCAGTAGAAGAACTGCGATCGGGCCTCGTCGGGGAAGCCCAGCACCTGGCAGACGACCCGGATGGGGAACTCGTTGGCGAAGGCCCGCCCCAGCTCGACGCTGCGGCGCCCGGGATCGGCCGGGTCCGGTACCACGCTGCCCTCGGGCGCGGTGCCGTCGAACCAGGTCGCGATCATCTCGCCGGCCAGGCGCTCGATGATCGGGATGCGCCGCTCCAGGGCCTGGCCCACGAGGTGGCGGCCGTAGAGGTTGCGCCGGCGGCGGTGCTCCACCCCGGAGAGCTCCAGCTGCGTGTTGCCCAGCACCCCGTTGGACATGCCCTTGGGGATGGTGTTGTAGGCCTCGTCGTCGTTGTAGCAGGCCTCGATGTCGGCGTAGCGGGTGACCCAGTAGCAGTTGTGCAGGGGGTCGAAGAAGACGGGGTGGTGGTCGCGCAGGATCCGGTAGTAGGGGTAGGGGTTGCGCTGGAACTCGGCCGAGTCGAACAGGCGGGGATCCACCAGGGGTACGCCGTCGGCGTCGTGGCCCATGTCGACGGCCTGCCCGAGGGGCATCAGCGGGAAGTCGCGCCTCGCTCCGCCGACCCCGTCGTCGGGGGCGAGCGTCTCGGTCAGGACCTGGTGGAAGGGGCACGCGTTCACGCAGGGACCTCCGAAGCGCCGGTACTTGCGATGCTAGGGCCGATCCCGGGCAGACTCCCACCCGTGACCCAGGTGTACGTGATCACCGACCCCTGCGTGGACGTCATGGACCGCAGCTGCATGGAGGTCTGCCCCGTCGACTGCATCCACACCGAGGAGGGAGCCGACCGGGTCTGCTACATCGATCCCGACGCCTGCATCGGCTGCAACCTCTGCCTGCCCGCCTGCCCGGTCGGCGCCATCTTCACCGTCGACGGGCCGCCCGCCGCACCCCCGGCCTGGACCGCCGTCAACGCCCTGTGGTTCCGTGACCGCGGCGCCGCCCGCACCCGGGTCGACGAGCTGGCCCCGTGAGCGCCGACCCCCGCGTCCTGGCCCATCTGGAGCGCCTCGGCGTGCCCCACGAGGTGCTGCCCTGCGATCCCGACCTGGCCGACACCGCCGCCTTCTGCGAGGCCTACGGGTTCTCGCCCACGGAATCGGCCAACACGATCATCGTCGTGGGCAAGTCCGACCCGCCGGTCCACGTCGCCTGCGTCGTGCTCGCCTCCACCCGTCTCGACGTCAACAACAGCGTCCGCCGCCGGCTCGGCGTGAAGAAGGCCTCGTTCGCCGACGCCGCCCAGACCATCGGGCTCACCGGCATGCAGATCGGCGGGGTGACCGCCCTCGGCCTACCCCCCGATCTCCCCGTCTGGGTCGACGCCCGGGTGGTCGCCCAGGCCCGGATCGTGCTCGGGGGCGGCACCCGCAGCGCCAAGATCGTCGGGCCGCCGGCGCTGCTGACAGCCCAGCCCCAGGTGACGGTGGTCGACGGCCTGGCGATCGAGATCCCGCCCCGCCCCGAACCGGAACCGGCATGACCGGAACCGGCGCGGGGTCGGGGTCGGGGTGCGGGCGCTAGCGGCCCGGGCGCTGCACGACCAGGGGATCGATCCCCGGCCGGTACAGCTCGTGCCAGCGCCGCCACTGGGCGAAGGCGGCGAGGATGTGGGGCGGGTCGCCGTGGATCTCGGTGAACGCGCCGTTGAGCGGGCGGGTGTCGAAGTAGGCGGCGTCGACCCGGTCGGCGTAGAGCCGGCAGGCGGGCTCGAAGCCGAGATCGATCATGCGCTGGTACTCGGCCTCGAAGTCGTGCACCAGGTAGGCGTTGTGGTGGAACCCCTCCTGCCCGGCGGCGAAGAGGTCGCGGTAGATGGAGGGGGTGTCGTCGTGCTGCACGATGAACTGGATCATCACGTCGCCGAGATACCCGAAGGCGTAGGAGACGTCGGCCTCCTGGGCCGTGCCGCGGTACATGAAGCGGTCGGTGCGGTGGTGGTGGGCGACGACGAAGGGACCGGCCCCGTGCACGTCGCTCCAGCGCTGCATCGAGGCCTGGAGGTCGTTGACGAGGTAGGCCACCTGGAACAGCGTGCGGGTCTCCATCGGCGCAGTGAAGCACGCCAGGGCTCCGGGAACCACGCCGGGACCGGCGCAGCGGACGGCGTCAGCGGCCGTAGCGGCCGACCAGCTCCCCGACGATCGCGTCCACGGGCGTCTCGCCCCGTTCGCCCGAGGCCCGGTCCCGCACCTCGACCACGCCCGTGGCCAGGCCCTTGCCGACGACCACGGTCGTCGGCATGCCCAGCAGCTCGGCGTCGGTGAACTTCACGCCCGCCGACACGCCCGTGCGGTCGTCGACGAGCACCCGGACCCCGGCGGCGGCCAGCTCGGTGCCCAGGCGCAGGGCCGTGGCCGTCTGGTCGTCCTTGCCGGTGGCCACGAGGTGCACCTGGAACGGGGCGACCTCGGCGGGCCAGACCAGGCCCCGGGCGTCGTGGCGCTGCTCGGCGATCACGGCCATGGCCCGTGAGATCCCGATGCCGTAGGAGCCCATGGTGATGCGCACGGGCCTGCCGTCGGGCCCGAGCGCATCGAGGCCGAAGGCGTCCGCGTACTTGCGCCCGAGCTGGAAGATGTGGCCGATCTCGATGCCGCGGTCGATCGACAGCGGTGACTCGCAGCGCGGGCACGGGTCGCCGGCGGCCACGGTGGCGATCTCGGCGTAGCGCTCGATGCTGAAGTCGCGGCCGACGACGGCGTCGACCACGTGGTGCTCGAAGCGGTTCGCTCCCGTCACCCACGCCGTGCCCTCGGCCATCCTCGGGTCGGCGACGACGAGCACGCCGTGCGCCTGCATGCCCACCGCCGAGATGTAGCCCTTCACGAGATGGGGGAACCGCTCGAAGTCCTCCTCCTCGAAGCGCTCCAGGCGGCCGGGGGCGAGCGCGGCGGCGAGACGCTCCTCGTCGACCTCGCGGTCGCCGGGCACCAACGCCAGCACGGGCCGCCCGTCGAGCTTGAAGACGATGTTCTTGGCCAGCTGGCGCGTCTCGTAGCTGAGGCCGTGGTGGTCGCGCAGGTGGGCGACGAGCTGGGCGATGCCCGGCGCATCGGGCGTGTGCAGCACGCGCATGGGCCCGTGGCCGGCGGTGGCCGAGGAGTCGAGCGGCGGGGGCGGGGCGACCTGGACCGCTTCCACGTTGGCCGCGTAGTCGCACGCCGTGCAGGTGACGAAGGTGTCCTCACCCGATGGCGAGGGAGCGAGGAACTCCTCGCTGGCCGAACCGCCCATGGCCCCCGACACGGCCGACACGATGCGGAACCCGATGCCCAGCCGGTCGAAGATCCGCTGGTACGCGGCGCGGTGGTCGTCGTAGGACTTCTGCAGGCCGGCGTCGTCGAGATCGAAGGAGTACGAGTCCTTCATGGTGAACTCCCGGCCCCGCAGGATGCCCGAGCGCGGGCGGGCCTCGTCGCGGTACTTGTTGGCGAGCTGGTAGAGCAGCACCGGGTAGTCCTTGTACGACGAGTACTCGCCCTTGACCAGCAGGGTGAACATCTCCTCGTGGGTGGGGCCGAGGAGCATGTCGTTGCCCCGGCGGTCCTTCATCTTGAAGAGGATGTCGTCGTAGTCCGTCCAGCGCCCGGTCGTCTCGTAGGGCTCTCGGGGCAGCAGCGACGGGAAGGTCACGCGTTGGCCGCCGATGGCGTCCATCTCCTCGCACACGACCCGCTCGATGTGGTCGTGGAGCATCTGACCGAGGGGCAGCAGCGAGTAGATGCCCGGTGCCCAGCGCCGGATGAACCCGGCCCGCACGAGCAGCTTGTGGCTGGGGACCTCGGCATCG
>JBIKWW010000207.1:0-6412 GCA_044356125.1 Acidimicrobiia bacterium | reverse complement strand
GCGGTCCTGTCCGACGCGCCGACGAAGACGGCGAACCAGCGCCGGGTCACGCTCGACACCGCGACGCTGGCGGTCGTGGAGCGCGAGCGGGTGTCGCTCGAGCCGTACGGGCCGTGGATGTTCAACGTGGGCGACGAGCCGCCGCACCCGGATCGCATCGGCTACTGGTGGCGGGTGGCGCGGGACAAGGCCGGCATCGATGCGAAGTGGCGCCTGCACGATCTGCGCCACTGGTCGGCCTCGGTGGCCATCGCGGCGGGGCACGACGTGAAGACGGTGGCTGACCGCCTGGGCCATGCCAATGCGGCGATGACGCTGCGCGTGTACGCCCATGCCTTCGCGGCGTCGGATCGTGCGGTGGCCGACTCGGTCGGTGCGGCGCTGGAGGGTGACGCGTGAAGGCGCGGCTCGTGTACCACTTCACCCACACCGACAACCTCGATGGCGTGTTGTCCGCCGGGGCGCTGAGGTGCGACGCCATGGTCGAGGCCGCGGGTGCGCTCGCCCGTGAGACTGCCGACCGCGATCTCAAGGCGCGGAGGCGGACGGTCGCCGTACAGGGCGCCGGCGGCACGCTCTCGGAGTACGTTCCCTTCTACTTCGCGCCGAGATCTCCGATGCTGCTGCGCGTCGCAACCGGTCGGGTCGAGGACTACAGGGGCGGACAGGACCCGCTCGTGTTCGTTGTCGCCGATGTCGACGAGCTCTTCGCTGCCGGCCTGGAGGTCATGGCCACGGACGGACATCCAGTCAGCCCGTTGAGCCGCTTCCTGCCCGACCGGGACGAGATCGAGTCCGCGGTCGACTGGGAACTGATGACCGAGGAGTACTGGAACGACACGGCTGACGACGGCGACCGGATGCGACGCCGGCAGGCCGAGCTCCTGGTCCGCCGTGAAGTACCGCTGGCAGCCGTGCGAGGCTTCGCCGTGCGTACGGATTCGACGGAGCGTGCCGTGGCCGCCAAGGTTCGAGCGGCCGGCGTTGGGCTTCCGGTGCTCGTCCGACCGTCCTTCTACTATCAGGGCAAGCCATGATCACCGACGTCCGCGGGGACCTGCTGAGCGACGATGCCGAGGCGATCGTCAACACCGTCAACACCGAGGGTGTGATGGGGAAGGGCATCGCGCTCCAGTTCAAGCAGCGGTACCCAGCGAACTTCGCCGCCTATCGCGCCGCGTGCAAGCGCGGTGAGGTCCGCCTCGGATCGATGTTCGTCGTGCCGACGGGTGCGCTCGAAGGTCCGCGCTACATCGTGAACTTCCCCACCAAGGGGCACTGGCGGGAGCGGTCGCGGATGAGCGAGGTCGAGGCCGGTCTGCGGGATCTGGTCAAGGTCGTTCGGGAGCTCGGGATCAGGTCCATCGCCCTCCCGCCGCTCGGGTGTGGCAATGGGGGGTTGGAGTGGTCCGAGGTGCGGCCGTTGATCGTGAACGCGCTCGACGAGCTCCCCGGTCTCGACGTACGGCTCTACGGTCCGGAGGGCGCGCCTGCCCCGGCGGCGATGGTCACCACGACCACCAAGCCCACGATGACGCTGGCCCGTTCCGTTGTCGTCTGCCTGCTCGACCGTTACCTGCGCGGCCGACGCGGGGCGAGCCGGCTCGAGGTTCAGAAGCTGGCGTACTTCGCCGAGACGGCGGGTGTGCCCTTGCGGCTGGAGTTCGTCCGGGCGCAGTACGGACCGTATGCCGAGAAGCTGAACCACGTCCTCGCCGGGATGGAGGGTCACTTCACGGTTGGTTACGGGGATCGGTCGGGGGCATCGGATCTGCGTGTCGTCGAACCGGAGCTTCTTGCGGCTCGGAACTTCGTCGCAGACCGGCCCGATGTCGCCGAGGCGCTGGAGCGGGTGGCAACGCTCGTCGAGGACTTCGACTCCCCCTACGGCCTTGAGTTGCTGAGCACGGTGCACTACGTCGTCCGGGCCGACGGTGTCGATCCGGCTGACGCTGCCGCCATCGCCGTTGCGGTGCGGTCATGGAGCGACCGGAAGAAGCACCTGTTCACCGACCACCACATCGGGGTGGCGCGCGAGCGGCTCGCCGTCAATGGGTGGCTCGGACGACTGGCCCCCGCTCCCCTGGCCTCCGCGACCCCGGGGTCAGCGACCTGAGGCAGACGCTGGCTGCAGCAGCGCAGACCCGGCTCCCCCACCAAAGGGTGGGCAGCCGGGTCCACTTCCTCCGATGCTGACCGGAGGCGAGAGCATTCTGCCGAGCGGGGCCGACCACCGGCGGCAGAGATTCCCGCCGCCCCCGGCCGCGTCGGCCGTCGGTGGTTGCATCGCAACCTCCAACTGTGTGGACCGGGACTGCGGTTGCTGCAACGCCAGGTTGCGGCCCTCGGTGAGGCTCGTCGGCACGCCGTGGAGGCATTCGAGGCGGAGCGGGGCGGAGCCTCGACCGGTCGGGAGCACCGATGGCGAAACGGAGGGTCAGCGTCGCCCGGCTCGATCTTGAGCGGACGACCGAATCCTCCCGTGACGCGCAGAAGCCGGTTCCCCTGCCATCCGGCAGGCAACCGGCTCCACTTCCTCCGATGCTGACCGGAGGCGCCATCAGTGTGGTGGACGCCGGTCGAGTCGGCAAGGTGCTGCTGGTCTGGCCCGGGGTGCTCGGCGCGCGAATGCCCACGGTCCGAAGAGCTCGCCGGTGCACCTCCGCGGGTCCACGCGGGCCCGAGACCGTCTGGTTCGTCCGTCGGGGTGGATCTCGGCGTTCGTGAGGGCGATGTGGCAAAGCCGCAGGTGAGAGCACTGCGCCGAACACCCGTAACCATCCACACGATCTTCGAGGGAACGTCCGAGATCCAGCAGCTGCCGCACGGTGAGCTCGTTGTTGGGAGGATGCTCGGGTCATGTTCACGCTGCACGCGACGCGCAAGTTGCTCGACCGGCTGAAGCACCCGGCGGTGCCGGCGCCCGAGGACCTGCCCACCACGCGGCTGGGCAACTGGTACGCGACCGCCCTGTTCTGGAAGCCCCAGGTCGTGCTCGCGGTGAACGAGCGCAGCCTGCTGCCGGTGCTGCTCCCGTTGGCTCCGGTGGCGACCGTCGCCCGACGGTTGCCCGACGCGCTCGGGCCGGTGCTCGCTGCGCTCGGCATCCCTGAGGACCTGATCGACGCCGAGCTCGAGGCGATGCGGGAGGTCACCGTCGCCAAGACGGCGAGCAGGTCGGTGCTCGGCATGATCAACGAGTTCATCTTCATGGCCGAGCACGCCATCGCGCGCGGTCGCGAGCCTGACCTGCTCGCGCTGGCGATGTGGTTGGCCGGCACGCCGTGCGGACCGCTGCGGACGTCGACCGGCTTCCCGGCCGACGAAGCCCGCCTCATCCTCACCGGCCAACCCCCGGTCCGCCCGAAGCCGGCGTGGTGACCCGGCGGTCACGGTCCTGACCCGGTCGACTCGGGGCCTCGGATTCAGGCAGCCGTCGCTGCCGGTCTCAGACATCCGTCGCCCGGACCGAGCCCCAGCGGTACCGGCCGCCGGCGCCGACCGGTCGATTCATCAATCGAGGTGTGTTCCCGGTGCTGACGACGGATCAGACTCCGCGGATGCGCCGACGCTTCGGATCGCTCCTGCTCGCCTTCGCACTGGTCACCTCCGCCGCTGCGCTCGCCCCCGGCGCCGTGTCGGGCGCGGCCTCCCCGGCGGCCGCTCAGGCCCGGCTGCAGGACGTCGCCAGGAACACGGGCGCGGCCTCGACGATGACCTTCGCGATGGAGACCGACATCTCCTTCACCGTCCGCGGCAAGCGCTCGCGCGGCAAGATGATCGGGACCGGTCAGGTCGACCGGGCCGCCAAGCGCTCGTCGATGACGCTCGACATGTCGTCGTTCATGCAGGCGATGGCGGCCTCCAGCGGCCAGCCGCTGCCCCGGGAGCTGCAGGACCCTGCGGTGCTCACGATGCAGGTGATCGGGATCGGCTCCAAGGTCTACTTGTCCTTCCCGATGCTCAACCTGGTCACTCCGGGGAGCCCCACCAAGCCGTGGGTCGTGGTCGACGCATCGGCGCTGGGGATCAACGCCGGCGACGTCGCGGCGGCACAGGGCGCCGACCCGACCGCCGGTCTGGAGTACCTCAAGGGCCTGGGATCGAACGCCACCGAGGTCGGCCCGGAGATGGTCGACGGGGTCGTCACCACGCGGTACCGCGGCGCCATCTCGCTCGAACAGCTCCTGGCGTCCGTCGCGCCGGCCCAGCGCGCCCAGGCGCGCACGTTGGTCGGCGCCTCGCCGTCGACGCCCGTGGACGTGTGGGTCGACGCCCAGGGCCGGGCCCGCCGCATGGACGTGACCATCTCGATGAGCGAGCCGGGCCAATCGGTGACGATGAAGGTGAGCTACCGGTTCTCGAAGTTCGGTGAGCCGGTCCGCATCAGCGCCCCGCCCGCTTCCCAGGTGGCCTCCGCAACCGAGAACCCGGCCATGGCCGCCGCCATCGAGCAGGCTGCAGCCCAGCGCAGGGCCGCCTCCTGACCGCCGCCTGACGCCATCAGAGCGGTCGGCCCTACGCTCCCCGGGTGTCCCTTCCCCCCGACCCGACCGTCGCCCGCCCGGAACCCGACCCGCCCCGGACCGGATCCGGGCTCGACGGTGGCCTGAGGGGGGCGTCGATCCTCATCGCCGGGGCCACCGGCGGTCTCGGTTCGGCCCTCGCCGCCGATCTCGCCCGGCGGGGCGCCACCCTCACGCTGGTGGCCCGGCGGGCCGACGCCCTCGACGCCCTGCCCGTACCCGGCCGCCGCCTGTCGCTCGATCTGCGCGACCCGGGTGCGTGCCAGGCTGCCGTGGCGGGCGCCGTGGCCCACGCCGGACGGCTCGATGCGGTCGTGAACGCCGTCGGGGTCGTCGCCTTCGGGACCGTGGAGGAGCTGTCCGCGGACACGGTGGAGGAGCTCTTCCTCACCAACACGTTCGTCCCCCTCTTCCTCGCCCGGGCGGCGCTCGGTGCCCTCGCCGAGGGCGGGGTGATCGTGAACATCTCCGGCGTGATCGCCGAGCAGAACCTGCCGGGCATGGCCGCCTACGGCGCGTCGAAGGCGGCCGTGCGCTCATTCGACGAGGCCCTCGGCCGTGAAGCCCGGCGCCGCCGGATCCGCGTCATCGACGCCCGGCCACCCCACACCGAGACGGGACTGGCGGAGCGGCCGATCGCCGGTGCCGCCCCGCGCATGCCGAAGGGGCTCGAGCCCTCGGCGGTGGCGGCAACCATCGTCGATGCCATCGCCGGCGGGGTGAGCGATCTGCCCAGCACCGCATTCGGTCCCCGATGAGGCTCGAGGGTCCGGTACCGGGCCGGGAGGTGGACTGGGTCGCCGAGCACCTGGGTCATCTGTGCGCTGACGAACCGGTGGCGTCGCCCCGCTTCACGGGCACCCAGGCGGCGGCCGACGCCGCCCTGGCGGCGTTCGACGTGCGTGGCTACGCCGCCCGTCGCAGCGTCGTGTCGCCGGTCGGGCGTCGGGGTGCGTCGCGTCTGTCGCCGTGGATCCGCCACGGGCTGCTGACCCTGCCGGAGGTCTGGGCGCACGTGGCCGGCGGACCCTCGGCCGATGTCGCCAAGTACCGCGACGAGCTGCTGTGGCAGGAGTACGCACGCCACCTCTACGCCCGGCTGGGTTCGCAGATGGGCGAACCCCTGCGGCACCGGGTGGGTACCGACCGTCGTACCGGAGGTGGTTGGGACCGATCGATGCGCTGCATCGACACCACGCTGACCGAGCTCGAACGCGACGGCTGGATCGTCAACCAGACCCGAATGTGGCTGGCCTCGGACTGGACGGTCCGCCACGGCGAGCAGTGGCGCCATGGGGAGGACCACTTCTTCCGCCACCTGCTCGACGGGTCCCGGGCCGCCAACCGGGCGGGCTGGCAGTGGACGGTCGGCACGGCGACCGGCCGTCCCTACGGGTTCTCCCGCCATCAGGTGGTGCAGCGTGCCCCCGACCTGTGCGGCTCGTGCCTGCACGCGTCGGCCTGCCCCGTCGAGGCGTGGCCTGATGCGACCCCCGGTCCGCCGGTCGGCTCCGGCCCCGACCGCCTCCGCCGCGACCCCGACCCGGCCGCCACCGCCGGCCCGTCGGCTCCCCGCCACCACGGCGAACCGGAGCTGGTGTGGCTCACCGCCGAGTCCCTCGGCGACGCCGATCCGGCCCTCGCCGCCCACCCCGATCTCCCCGTCGTGTTCGTGTTCGACGAGCCGCTGCTGGCCCGGCTGCGCCTGTCGGGGAAGCGCCTCGTGTTCCTGGCCCAGCGGCTGGCCGAGCTGGGCTCCGGCCGCGACCTCGAGGTGCGCCTCGGCCGGCCGGGTGACGAGTTGGCTGGGCGGGCGCTGGCCGCCACCTTCACGCCCGTGCCCGGCTGGCGGGCCCTGGCCGCCCGCCTCGACCCCGCCGTCGTGC
>JBIKWW010000528.1:0-6444 GCA_044356125.1 Acidimicrobiia bacterium | reverse complement strand
CTGAAGCGGGTATAAGAATAGCTTCCTACGATACGCTCCAGGCGCTATCTTTCACCAGCTACCAGGCGGGGCGAGTGGAAGTGGAAAATACCAATAGCACCACGCCCCTGACGATTGCAGGCGGGAGCATCACCTTCCCTGGCACCAGTACCGGCATTGCCGCCACCAGCTTTGCGATCAACCTGAACGCCGATGTGCAAGGCGTAGTAGCCATTACTGGGCTATCGGCGGCTGACCTGCGATCTGCGGTGGGGCTAACCAGCGCCAACCTGGATAGCCAGCTCAGCGATATTACCGCATTGGTGCTATAGGAGGAGCTATGGGCGTTATTTACAAGGCAGTCTCATTACTCCCTGACCTCGGCGATGCGGTCACCACCGCTACCGCCAGCATCAACCTATCGGCCCTCAGGGCGGTAATCCTCGACAATGCTGGCCAATTCGCCTACGCCGATAGTGGCACCCCCAGCCATGCCTACCGAGTTGCTGGCATCTTGCCCTATGCCATTCCCCAAGGGGCTGAAGGCGTAGCCTACCGGCTAGGCGAAATCACCGATGCGGTGTGGAACTGGACCCGAGGTAGTCCCATTTACCTGGGCGCCAATGGCCAGCTTACCCAGACGCCACCGACAACGGGCATCCTGCTAGTGCTGGCTCAACCTATTTCCCCGACTGTGATCAACCTTGTTCAACCTGTTCCCATTCTTTTAGGAGCTTAAGCCATGACTACGAAAAACTTTTTGACCGTTGTAAGCGGCACCACTACCCTAACCGAAGCGCCTAGCAGCAGTGCTGGGGCAGGCGATGCCAACAAGCTGATCGCTACCAATAGCTCGGGTCTGCTGGATACCACCTTTTTGCCCCCCGGCGTCGAGCTTCAGACGGTGCTTTTGCCGACCAGTGAAACATTGACGGCTGGCGATTTTGTAAATATTTTTAGTAACTCCGGCACTCCAACCGCCAGGAAGGCAGATGCAAGTAACGGACGACAAGCTTTTGGCTATGTGCTGACGGGGGTAACCTCTCCCGCTAATGCCACGGTGTACCTATCTGGGCGCAATACCGCCGTCACCGGTGCCACAGTGGGCACGGTATTCTTGAGCGCCACAGCGGCTGGGAGCTTTTCGTCTACCGCCCCTGCCACCCCTGGCGCGAACGTCATCCTACAACGACTTGGCAATGCGATTTCAGCCACGTCAATTGTGTTTGAAAATGACCCACCTATCACCTTGACAGTGGTATAACCCCATGTCCAAAAGTATCCAGCTAATTAACGGCAACTTGGCCACTGCTGATTTCCTGTCAGCGGCGGCCAAACGCCGTGATCCGTGTATCCGTGACATTACCAGGGATGGCAATGGCCGGATCACCCAGATTAGCTGGTTTAGCGACAACGGTAGGACTCAGGAGCTATACCGCAAGGAGATCACCTGGGGCTCTGGCCTGCCTACCCTGGCTAAGCACACCGATTACGTGTACAACGTCACTCGCTGTAGAACGTTGGCCAAAGTAGGCGGCGCATTCCAGATAGAGGCAGGCATCTGCCCTGGACTATCGTTGCTCTGGGGCACCGTGCCCATCCAGTGGGGCAATCTGAATCTAGATTGGTCTGCTGGCGGCGACACTGCCTGGGGCGATCAACCTATCCGTTGGGGTACTCTTGAGGTGATCTGGTGACAAAACAGCTACGACAAACTATCCTCCCTACCCATATTCTAGGTGCTGCTGGCACGGCGGAAAGCGACGCCCTTGGCTATTTCTCCTTAGTGGCAGGGAGCGGCATTACGCTGACCCCAGCCAGCGGTAGCCTGTCTATTGCCGCGACGGGTTCAGGCACCGTCACCAGCGTTGGGTTATCGTTGCCCAACGTCTTTACCGTCTCTGGATCGCCAGTGACCGGCAGTGGCACCTTAACGGCTACTCTGGCGACTCAATCGGCTAACCAGGTATTTGTCGGCCCAAGTACTGGAGCTAATGCAGCACCTACTTTTAGGGCATTGCTGCTGGATGATATTCCGGCCCTCAGTACAGACAAGCTTACCTCTGGAACTTTGCCCTCAGCCAGAGGAGGCACCGGGCAATCTACCTACACCGATGGCCAATTATTGATTGGCCGAACCTCTGATAATGGGCTTGCCAAAGCTACACTCACCGCTGGGACCGGCATCAGCATAACAAATGGAAGCGGTGCGATCACCATCGCGGCGACAAACTCCGGCACCGTAACCAGTGTCACCGGCACTGCACCAGTTGCTTCTTCCGGGGGTGCTACGCCAGCCATTAGCCTAGCCAGTGGCTATGGAGATACCCAGAATCCCTATGCTTCAAAAACAGCGGCTCATGTCCTGGCAGCACCGTCAAGCGCAGCAGGGGTACCGACTTTCCGATCACTCGTAGCTGGCGATCTACCCAGCCACAGCACTGATCTGCTTACCTCTGGGACGCTACCTGTTGCCCGAGGAGGCACCGGCATTACATCGCTGGGGACTGGTATCGCCACCTTTCTGGGGACGCCTAGCTCAGCCAACCTAGCCGCAGCGGTGACTGATGAAACTGGGACCGGGGCGTTAGTATTTGCTGCATCACCAAGCCTGACAGGAACCGTCAATGCTGAAAATTTGACCTTATCGGGCAACCTAACGGTCAACGGCACCACCGCCATTAGAACTGATTTGCCCATATCCAATACGGCGACTGGAGGGGGAACTTACACCCTTCAGCTTTCTGACATTGATCGAGTAATTTTAGCAAACACTATCTCAATCTCAATCCCGACTGATGCCACCCTGGATTTTCCAATCGGCACAAAAATTTGGATCTACAACAATGGCACGGCGGCGGTATTGGGGACGGTAAATATTGTTGCGGCAAGCCCTGGAACGACGACCGTTACCGGAGGCGATTCTGGTGGGCTTCCAGGGCAAGGGCTAGCCTTGCTCTACAAGGTTGCTGCAAATACCTGGTGCCGACTTTTCTTTGTGTCTGGGGCGATACTCGCTGGCAGTGGCACAATAACGACGCTACAAGGCACCTCCGCCTCTTTTCAGCGCTACGCGGTAAGCAGTGTGACGACCATATCAGGCACTTCACACACGCTTGTAAGCACCAACAACGGCGCAGTATTGCGTTTTACCGCAAGCTCAGCCGTTACCATCACCATCCCTACTGGCCTAAGTTCCAGCTTTTCCTGCTCAATTATCCAGGAAGGCACCGGCCAGATTACCATTACCCCCGATGCTGGGGTGACCCGTAACGCCTTTGGTGGGGCCACCAAGACTGCTGGCCGGTATGCCGTGGCCACATTGATCGCTACTGCTTCAAATACCTTTATCCTCGGCGGGCAGGTGGTGGTTTAATGTTTTACCTTCCTTCACTGCAAGGCTTAGCGGTAGGGGTGACTAGCCTGACCACTTCCTCTACCGACAAAGCTATCTTCGGCTACGGATTTACAACTGTCAGCGTCAGCATATCTAACTTAGTTAGCAACCTAGGCGTTGTTGCAGCAGATACGACAGGTGTTGGCACAGCAAGGAGAGCCCTCGCAGCGGCCAGCTATGGCGGCGACAAGGCTATCTTCGGCTATGGAAGCTCAGATATTAGCGTCAGTACGACAAATTTGGTTAGCAACCAGGGTGTTGTTGCAGCAGATACCACCGGTGTTGGCACGGCGAGGCAGTTTCTTGCAGCGGCAGGCTATGGCGGAGATAAGGCTATATTTGCCTATGGAGCTGGACAGAGCATATCTAACTTAGTTAGCAACTTAGGCGTTGTGGCTACCGACACCACAGGCGTTGGTACAGCCAGGGGCTATCTCGCAGCGGCAGGCTATGGCGGCGACAAGGCTATCTTTGGTTATGGGCTTACAGATGTCGTTGTCAGCATGACTAACTTGGTTAGCAACCAGGGTGTTGTGGCGACCGACACCACAGGCGTTGGTACGGCGCGATACATTCTTGCGTCGGCTGGCTATGGGGGGGACAAGGCCATCTTTGGTTATGGGCTTACAACTGGCGATGTCAGTATGACAAATTTGGTTAGTAACGTGGGCGTCGTGGCTACCGATACCACCGGTGTTGGTACAGCCAGGGCGGGCCTAGCGGCGGCTGGCTATGGCGGAGATAAGGCTATTTTCGGTTATGGGATTGGGCACAGCATGACAAATCTAGTCAGTAACTTAGGCGTTGTGGCTACCGACACCACAGGCGTTGGTACGGCACGATACTATCTTGCGGCGGCAGGCTATGGGAATCCGTAAATGGCACAACCACTAAATACTGAATTCAATTACCGCTACCTTGTCCAAGGCCATACGCCTTGGGAAAAGTTAAAGACGCTCAAAGGCTTTTTAGAAGGGCGTAAACGCGCAGCAGCACTAGAAAAAGTTTCTGAACTTAACTACCAATCTAAACAAGCCGAGTTGGAGCACTTAAAAACTACACAGGCACCGATCCACTTAGTTCTAGCATTGCAGGCGGAGCTAGTTGAAATTGAATCGGTCCAAGAAGACAAAGCCCATGCTTTTGCACTAAATCGTCAGGAAATAGCTACATTAGAACGTCTGATCGCTGAACTATATCAGCAGTGTGAACCGACTAGAATTCCTGGTTATAGCGATGATCAAATGTTTGAGGCCAATGCTAGCCTTGAATTTACGGTGATGATTTTGCAAAAGATTCAAGCAGAAATTATTGCCAATGGCCGCCCTACAGCGGCAACACTGCAAAATGCTATGTCTACCCCAGAAAGCCTGGAGGCGCTTAAAAGCTTAGGAATTATCCCCTCCGAGACCAAGCCAATTACCAAGGAGTTAATTGGCGATACGCCTTTACAGTTTACCGACGAACAACTGCTAAACCTCGACGCTATAGCTAATGTCTAAATCCCTTGTCCTTGCCTCCGGCCAACTACAGACTACGGCAATTGTCCCCGCCGTTGCCTTTCGGCCTGAGCTGCACTACAAGGAAGTCACCTACCCGAACGCGAATACTACTCGAATTAGCTATTACACCAATAGCGCCAAGACCACCGAGCTATATCGGATCACCCTCACCCGCACCAATGGGATTGTGACTAGCAGGGTGGACAACGACTATACCCAGTCGTTGACGCGAACGACCAGCTACACCCGTACCAACGGGATTATTTCTTCTGTGGAGGTGAGCTAATGCCCCAAACTATCACCAGTGCTGCGATCCTGGGCTCTTACACAGCGGGCATCCAATATCGCTTGTTTGATGGCACCACACTGGGTGCGCTGCAGGATCCCACTCACTTGGGCGGAGGCGTTTGGCGGGCCGTAGTGGAGCTACCCGACGCGGGGGGCGAAGTGCGCTGGTTTGCCAACGCTGGGGCGGTGCCACTGGGGATTGATGTGGTGGGTGCTGTGAACCCGGACATTGCCAGCACCCTGGCCCTGGCCCAAGCCTTCACCCTGGGGCGCTTCAAGATCGACTATCCCAATAGCACGGCGACCCAATACAACCCGGATGGCACCGTGCGGAAGGTATTCAGCCTGTTGGACGATCAGGGCAACCCTGCCATTGATGCCCAGTCTGCCGTTGATCGGGTGCCGTTGCCATGAGAAACCATATTCCTGACGTCAGCAAAAAGGTGTAGCCATGCTCTACCCCCTCGGCTTAACCGGCACCCTTTACCCGCTCGGGCTGCACTTTGGGTTGTCCGCCCGATCGCTGCTGGTTAAATTCTGCCTGAACCGCCTAGCGATCGCATCCTCCCCGGTGCTCGCTTTGACGATCGCCGCCTTCCCACTGCCAACGCTAGAACTGGCCGAGCTACCAACCACCGCCCTGGGGCTTACCGAGCAACCAGCGACAGCGGTAGAGGTAGCGCCTGACGAATGGCTAAATTTAGTCCTGGAGCAATGCGACCATGCTGTTGACACCCTCTGATAGCGCCCTAGTTCTATCGGGCGATCGCTTGTACATTGGCGACACCTTTACCCTTAGCTTTAGCCTATCGGTGGAAAGCATGGAGCCACCCTTTCGGCCCAACTTGAGCCAAGTCAACCTCCGCATGATCGGCAAGCGCAACCCAGGCGACCCGGACGAGAAGGCGTTATTCGATAGCGCCCGGGCGACTGACCCCTACTGCACGATCGCCACCGATCCACCGCTGGGCACCACCTTGAACGGACGCATCACCATCAACGGGGCGGCGACCGCCAACCTAAAAACCTTCAAGCCCCAGCCAGAACTAGCTAGCCCTGCAATTCAGCAAGCGGTGCTGTACTTTGCCTTTACCGCCCTTTACCAAAACGAAACCCGCCGTAAGGTGTTAGAGACTGGTGAAATTGTATTGCGCCGCGATCGCATCGAAGACCCATGAACATCAGCCCTGAACGCGCCGAACTATTGAAGCTAAAGGCGATGAGTGACGAGGAACGGCTTAGCTACCTGCTAGCCCGCCACGCGCTTATCCCCCTTGG
>JBIKWW010000206.1:0-6460 GCA_044356125.1 Acidimicrobiia bacterium | reverse complement strand
AACGCCCCTTGGGACCTGGCCCGGCGCTTCGCCACGCTCGACCACTTCAGCGGCGGCCGGGCCGGATGGAACATCGTGACCACCGGCAGCCACCTGGCGGCCGCCAACTTCAACGACGTCGGGTACGCCGAGCACGACGACCGCTACGTGCGGGCCGAGGAGTTCCTCGAGGTGGTCCTGAAGGTGTGGGACAGCTGGGAGGACGGTGCCGTGCTGGCCGACCGCCGCAGCGGGGTGTGGGCCGACCGCACCCGCCTGCATCCGGCCGCGCACCGAGGGGCGGCGTTCTCGGTGGCCGGGATGCTGACGGTGCCGCGACCCCCGCAGGGCCATCCGGTGCTCGTGCAGGCGGGTTCGTCGGACGCCGGGGTGGCGTTCGCCTCGCGCCATGCCGAGCTGGTCTTCACACCCCAGTCCAGACCGGAGGAGGCGGCTGCGTTCCGCGACCGGCTGCGGGCGGCGGCGGTGTCGGCGGGCCGTGACGCCGATGCCGTGAGGACGCTCCCCGGGCTCTCGTTCCTGCTGGCGTCGACGGAGCGCGAGGCGGCCGAGGAGTACGCCCGGCTCGAGGCGTCGGCGGCCGAGGAGTTCCGACTGCACAACATCCTGCTCATCGCCGGGATCGACAGCGCGCACCTCGCTGACATCGACCCCGACGGCCCGTTCCCCTTCGCGCTCTTCGAGCAGGCCCCGAGCCGCACCTTCGGACAGGCGGTGATGCGCGTGGCCCGCGAGGGTGGGCTCACGTTCCGCCAGGCCGCCCACCGCTTCGCCGAGCTGCCCGGCGGGCTGCACGTCACGGGGACGCCCGAGCAGCTGGCCGACGTGATCGAGGCCTGGTGGCGGGGTGGCTCGGCCGACGGCTTCACGCTGCAGCCGCTGCGGTGCCCGGTGGACCTCGAGCGCTTCGCCGACCATGTGATGCCGATCCTGCGGGCGCGTGGCATCGCCCAGCACGGGTACCGCCCCGGCACCCTGCGCGACAAGCTCGGCCTGTCCCGCCCGGCCAACGTGCACCTCCGCTGAGCTCCAGGCGGTTTCCCCGCGGCGAGCCGGTCCCGGGTACGGTCGAGCCGGCGTTCGCCGACGGCCCGCCACCTGAACCTGACCGGCCCGCCGTCACCGGCTCGGACCTTTGACTTGACGCCGTATGCTGAACGCTGTTTAGATTCGGGTATGGCTGGCCGAGCACGCACCCGACCCCCGGCGCCGCGAACGGCGCAGTCGTCCGGTCAGAAGGCTGGCCTGACCCGTGCCATGGTCGTGGAAGCGGCCCACAAGATCGTGGTGACGGAAGGGCACGAGGCCCTCAGCCTGCGTCGCCTGGCCCAGGATCTGGGTGTCACGGCCCCCGCCCTCTATGTCCACGTCGAGGACAAGGAAGCCCTCCTCAAGGCCATCGTCCGCGAGGACCTGGCCAAGCTCATCGAGCTCTACGAGGCGATCGACGATCCCGATCCCGTGCAGCGTCTGCGCCGGCTCAGCCGGCACTACGTGGCATGGGTCCGTGAGCACCCCGAGCTCTACCGGGTGCTCCTGATGTTCCCGCCCGAGCTGTTCCGGCGACAGCACTTCGATCCTGTCTCCGAACCCCGCTCGTTCGGATCCCGTCTGTTCCACAAGCGCGCCGAAGCGGTGGCGGACGCCATCAAGTCGGGCAGCCTGCGCGACGACGACCCCTACCTGCTGAACCTCACCATGTTCTGCGCCGTCATCGGCGTGGCCAACTTCCTTCTCATGCAGCCCGATCTCAGCCCCGAGTTCGAGAGCCGCCTGGTCGACTCCGTGGTCGACGCCGTCCTGGCCGGCCTGCATCCGGCCGCCCGCACCCCTCACAACCCACCATCAACCGGTCAGCGCACGACTCCGGCTCGGCGCACCAGGAGGACCTGAGACCCATGGCATTCCCCATCGACAAGCGTCTGGTCAATGTCGTCATGTACCCGGCGCCCGATGTCATCCCGCAGATGCTCTTCGCCATCGACGATGTCCCGATGGCGCTGTGGAACGAGCACGACGATCTCTACGAGCTGGCAGCCGCCATCGAGCCCTACCTGAAGCAGCACGGCAGCACCATGTGGGACTTCATCTGGTCGATGGAGCGCCACTTCAGCGAGCCCTACGGCCCACTGGCCAAGGCCCGCCAGACGTTCATGGCCGGAATCCCCGACCTGTTCCTGTCCGGCCTGGGCGAGGCGACCGGCGAGTCGGGCCAGCGCATGCGCGAAGAGGGGGTCCTAGCCGACCAGTCGAGCATGAACCGGATGGCTCAGGACGACGTCGAGGTCATGGCCCAGCCCTATCAGTACGACATCGCCTCTGAGCTGCCTGACGAGTACTCCGTGTGGCTCCGCAAGCTCATGTTCGCCCACGGTGAATGCATGATGCCCTACTTTGGCGAGAAGGCCAAGGGCCACAAGAGCCTGTTCGCCGCCATCGACGAGTGGTCGATCGCCAACTCGCCCGACGCCGAGACCCGCCTCCGGGTGAACAACTTCACTTCCGAGGAATATAAGCACACGTATCAGTTCTACCGGCTCTACCAGGACTTCGACCCGTCACTGCCGGTCGAGATCTACGAGCACGAGCGCTCCGTGTTCCGGGCCTACGAGAGCATGAAGCAGGAGCCGACCTGGCTCGACCGCTCCATGAACAACATGATGAGCGACCGCTTCGGCGTGTACCAGGGCTTCGAATGGGTGCAGTCGAGCTTCGCACCGCTGGCCCGGGTCTCGCTCAAGGTCGTCAAGGACGAGCGCGGCCACTCGAACATGGGCTATCTCAACGTGCGCGGGTGCTTCGACCGGGATCCCTCGCTACGGCCCAAGGCCCAGGAGCGGATCACCGAGTACTGGTACCCGTTCTTCATGGCGGCATTCGGGTCCGACGACTCCAACAACAACCGCATGTGGCGGAAGTGGGGCCTCAAGCAGCACAAGAACCCGCAGCTGCGCGAGGCGTACCACCGGGAGATGGTCCTCGTGCTCGAGAGCCTCGGCCTCGAGGCGCCGGACATGCAGGCCAGCTTGGAGCGTGGCCTCGAACTGGCTGCCAAGGCCCGTTCGGCGTCCACGCACTGACCGTCTGACGCGCCCGGAGCGTACGCACGCGACCCGGTCGGAGCGATCCGGTCGGGCCGTGCGCCGCCGACGAATCGGCCCGCACCTCGGCGGGCCTCACCATCCAGGGGGAGCTCACTCATGCCGGACGCACCGGTCGTCGTCGAACGCGACGGCCATCTGACCATCATCCGGATCAACCGTCCGGACCGCCTCAATGCCATCGACGAGGCCACCGCCCGTCACCTGGGCGACGCTTTCGCCGCCTTCGAGCAGGACCGCGACCAGTGGGTGGCGATCCTGACGGGTACGGGGCGCGCCTTCTGCACGGGCAACGATCTGCGCGCCATGGCAGCCGGCGGGAGCGGTGGTCCGGCGCCCCGCCCGGGGAGCCACGGCCACGGGTTCGCTGCCATCACCAAGCGGTTCCCGCTCTACAAGCCGGTCATCGCCGCCATCAACGGCTTCGCCCTGGCCGGCGGCCTGGAGATCGCGCTCGTGTGCGACATCCTGGTCGCCGCCCGGAGCGCCCAGCTGGGCCTGACCGAGGTGCGGTGGGCACTCATGCCCACGGGCGGTGGCACCCAGCGGCTGCCCCGGGCCATCCCCTCGGCGTGGGCCCGGTACCTGATCCTCACCGGCGACCAGATCTCAGCCGAGCAGGCCCGGGAGATCGGGCTCGTGACCCACGTCGTCGACGACGCCGAGCTCATGGACGAGGCCCGGCGCATCGCCGGGATGATCCTGGAACGCGGCCCGCTCGCCGTGTGGGCCGCCAAGGAGGCGATGCTGCGCGGCGCCGACATGCCGCTCGAGCAGGGCCTGGCCTATGAGGACCTCCTGGGGGGCCGGGTCGTCCAGACCAGGGACGCCAAGGAGGGGCCCAAGGCGTTCGCCGAGAAACGGCGCCCGGCCTTCAGCGCCGAGTGACCCGTGACCATCGCCCGGAATCCACGAACCGGATCCCCCGACCGTCCACTCGAAGGAGCAGCCCGTGCATCCACTCGCCGAACTGGCCCAGGCCGATCCCGACCGCCTCGTCCTCAGTGACTCCGTCCGCACGCTGACCCGGGCCCAGCTCGACGACCGGGTGAACCGTCTCGTCGCGATGCTGCGGGCCGAAGGCGTCCGGGAGGGCGACGCCGTCGCCATCATGTCCACCAACTGCACCGACCACGCCGTGGCCCTCCTCGCGTGCGGGCTCGGTGGCATGTCCCAGGTGCCCGTCAACTGGCACTTCTCCGCCGATGAGGCCGAGTACCTGATGACGCGCACGTCGGCGGTGGCACTGATCGTCGGCCCCGCCCAGGAGGAGGTCGGGCGGGCCGCCGCGGCCGCGGCGGGCATCACCCGCGTCCACGTGATCGGCCCCTCGCTCGACGCCGAACTGGAGGCGGCGCCCGGCGACGCCCCCGATCCCCAGCCCCTGGTGGCCAACCCCATCTACTTCACGTCGGGCACGACGGGTCGGCCCAAGAGCACTCGCATGGCCGAGGTCGGCCAGGGTGTGCCGATCGAGGCCTTCGTGGCCCAGGCCCGCTCGGCCGACTTCGACGAGACCTCCCGAGTGCTGATTCCAGGCCCGCTCTACCACGGCGGTCCGCTCATGCAGACGCTGCGGTCGCTCGTCGTCGGGGGCCAGCTCTGGATCATGCAGCGCTTCGACGCCGAGGAGTTCCTGCGCCTCGTCCAGGAGCACCGCATCGTGCGCTCGCTCACCGTCCCGACCCATCTGGTGCGGCTCAACCAGCTCCCGGAACATGTGAAGCACCGCTACGACACGTCCAGTCTCGTTGAGCTGTCCCACATCGGGGCGATGATGCCGGGCGACATCAAGCGCGAGTTGATCGGCTGGCTGGGTCCGGTGCTCGTGGACGCCTACGGCTGCACCGAGCTCGGCATGGTGAGCCGGATCTCCTCGACCGAGTGGCTGGCCAAGCCGGGCTCGATCGGTCAGCCGATGAACGGCTTCCGGGCCCACATCGTCGATCCCGACACCGACCGCGAGCTCCCGACCAACGAGGTCGGGATGATCTACCTCTCCAACGACCACGGGGCCGACATCGTCTACCTCGACGACCCCGAGCGCACGGCCGCCTGCCATCGCGCCGGAGGGTCGCAGTACACCATCGGCGACATGGGTTACCTCGACGACGACGGCTACCTGTTCCTCGTCGACCGCCGTGTCGACCTGATCATCTCGGGTGGCGTCAACATCTACCCGGCCGAGATCGAGGCCCTGTTGCTGAACCACCCCGACATCGTCGACGTCGGCGTGTTCGCCGTGCCCGACCCGGAATGGGGCCACGCCGTGAAGGCCGCCGTGCAGCTCCAGGCCGGCCTGACCGGATCACCTGAGCGCGAAGCCGAGATCATCGCCTGGTCCCGCGAGCGGATCGCCCACTTCAAGGTGCCGCGCAGCATCGACTTCCACGTCGATCTGCCCCGGTTCAGCAACGGCAAGCTCCACCGCCGGGCCCTCCGGGCGCCCTATTGGGACTCGACGGCCGGCCCTTCCTCCTCCAGCTCCACCGGCCCCGCCGAATCGAAGGTGAACGCATGAACGGACCCCGGGTCACCCTGCGCGAGAACGTGGTGTTCGGCCACGCCGGCGGCCGCGAGCTGCGCGCTGACGTCTTCATCCCCCCGGGCCTCGAGCCTGGTCAGCGGGTTCCGGCTGTGGTGCTCCTGCACGGTGGGGCGTGGATTGTCGGCGATCCCCGGCAGCTGCGCGGTTACGGCTTCCTCCTGGGCCGGGAAGGGCTCGTCTGCATCGCGCCCGAATACCGCCTGGCCAAGTCGGCGGATCCCTCGACGCGCTGGCCCGCTCAGCTCCACGACGTCAAGGCGGCGGTGCGGTGGCTCCGGGCCAACGCCGAGGAGTTCCACGTCGATCCCGACCGCATCGTGGCCTCCGGCAACTCCGCAGGGTCGCACCTGGCGTTGATGCTGGCGGCGACCGGTGACATCGCCGAGCTGGAGGGTGAATCCGGTTCGGCTGGCTTCTCCAGCGCCCTCCAGGGGGTCGTGTCGCTCTACGGCATCAGCCGTGTGGCCAAGGGCAGCGACATGCTCGCCGATGCCGTCGACAAACTCATCGGCCGTGATTCGCCCGCATCGGTGTTCGCCAGCGCCAGCCCCATCGGGTTGGTCGGCACGCACTGGCCGCCCACGGTCCTGATGCACAGCAATCTCGACGACCTGGTACCGGTCCGCCAGACCATCGACCTGTACGAGGCCCTCCGGGCGGTCGGGGTCAGTTGCGAGCTGCACCTCTACGACGCCCAGCCCCACGCCTTTGACGCCGAGCCCCGCCTCGGCCGGGAGGCGGCGTCCCTGATCCTGTCCTTCGTTCGCCGGTACCTGCCCGATCCAGCCCCGGCGACGGAGGCGACATGACC
>JBIKWW010000205.1:0-6470 GCA_044356125.1 Acidimicrobiia bacterium | reverse complement strand
GGCGCCCGCGGCTGAGTGGGACGGCGTTCAGGCCGCAGGGGCGAAGGCGGGCGCCTCGCCGGTGTCGTCGATCGCCGACGACCCCGCCCGGCCCCGCCACCACACGAGGGCCCAGTACAGCCCCCCGGCAGCCACCCCGACGACACCGGCCACCGTGGGGCCGATCCCGGCGGGCGTGACGAATCCCTCGATCAGCCCGGCGATCACGAACCACGGCACCGTGCCGATGATGACCTCCACCGCGTGCCGCCCGGCCCGGGCCAGCGAGCGGGTGCGGGGCAGGTCGCCGGGCACGAGCATGGAGGCACCGAGCATCATCCCGGCCGCCGCCGCCACGGCGATCACCGAGAGCTCCAGGACACCGTGGGCGACGACCAGGGTGAACAGGGTCGTGCCGTTGCCCGCCCCCACGGCCAGGCCCGTGATCGTGCCGAGCATCGCCCCGTTGAACACGAGCACGATCACGGTCCCGATCCCGAAGGTGATGCCGAGCGCGAACGCCAGGAAGCTGACCCGGATGTTGTTCACGAAGATCTCCGAGGCCACGGTCGTCTGCTCGCCGACCGACATGCCCTGGTCCTCCCAGCTCGAGCGCATGCCCCCGAGCGGGAAGAACTTCGCCGCCGCCGCCGGATCGGCGCGGGCCCACAGGAAGGCGATCAGCGCGCTGATCACCATGAGCCCCACCGCCGCCACCAGGTACCCGCGCAGCTGCACGACCCGGACCCAGTAGCGGCGCGTGACGAACGCGAGCAGCCCGAAGGCCCGCCGCGGGTGGGCGTAGACGACCGACTGGGCCCGCACCACCAGCCGCTCGTGGGCGGCGATCTCCGGATCGCCGGGGAACCGGCGGCGCAGCACGGCCAGGTCGGCCGCGGTGTGACGGTAGAGACGGCCGAGCTCCAGCAGCTCGGACGGTTCCAGACGGTGCGGGCGGGAACCGGCGCGGTCGAGCAGCTCGACCAGGCGCGCCCGCTCCGCCGATCGGCGGGCGAGCAGGACGTTGCGCGGATCGTCCACGGCCGCATCGTAGGAGCCCGGCCCCGATCCCGGCGGCCACCCGGCCGCCGAGGGGTACGGTGAGCGGCGATGGCCCTGATGCTCGAGCGGATGGCGGTGCGCACCCCCGAAGCCGTGGCCGTCTCCGTGCCCCTGGCCGGGCTGGGCTCACGCTTCGCCGCCGGGATGATCGACATCGTGATCCAGGCCCTGCTGATCGTGGCCGCCTCCTGGGTCACCCAGTCGGCCGTCGGCATCGCCGGCAAGGCCGCCGGAGCACTGTGGGCCGTGATGAGCTTCCTGGTGCTGATCTTCTACCCGGTGGTCTTCGAGGTCCGCTGGGCCGGGCGCACACCGGGCAAGCGGCTCAACGGGCTGCGGGTCGTCACCACCCTCGGCGGACCCGTCACGCTGCGGGCCTCGCTGACGCGCAACCTCGTCCGCATCGTCGATTTCCTGCCGAGCTTCTACGGCGTCGGCATGTTCGCCCTCATCGCCGGCAGCACCCAGCAGCGCCTCGGCGACATCGCCGCCGGAACCGTCGTGACCTTCGAGCGCCGTGCGAGCTCCCGGTCCCGGCGGGGAGCGACCTCGTTCACGGTCCGGCTCCCCGGTCCCGAGGTGCTCGCCACGGTCGATGTCAGTGCCGTCACCCCGGCCGAGGTCACCGCCGTCCGCCAGTTCCTCGACCGGCGCGGCGATCTCCCCGCAGCCGCCCGCATCGACCTGGCCCGCCGGTTCGCCGCCCCGCTGCGGGCCAAGGTGCACGGCATCCCCCCGTTCCTGCACGACGAGCACTTCCTCGAGGCCGTCTCCCTGATCAAAGGACAGCGATCCTGATGCTGCGCCGTCTCCCGTACCAGTGGATCGTCGCCATCACCTTCGTGCTCGCGCTGTTCATGGACATCCTCGACGTCACCATCGTGAACGTCTCACTCGTCCACATCTCTCAGCAGTTCGGGGCGTCGGTGTCGGACACCACCTGGATCGTGCTCGGCTACTCGCTGTCGCTGGCCGTGTGGATCCCGGTGTCGGGATGGGTGGGCGACCGCTTCGGCACCCGGCGCACCTTCATCGCCGCCCTGTGCATGTTCGTGCTCGCCTCGCTGCTGTGCTCGGAGGCGCGCTCCATCGAGCAGCTCGTCGCCTTCCGGATCCTGCAGGGCATCGGCGGCGGGATGCTCACGCCCGTCGGGATCACCCTGCTGTTCCGGGCCTTCCCGCCCGAGCAGCGGGCCCGGGCCTCGGCCATCCTCACCATCCCGACCGTGCTCGCCCCCGCGTCGGGCCCGGTGATCGGGGGTCTGCTGACCGACACCGTCGGCTGGCGCTGGATCTTCCGGGTCAACCTGCCCATCGGGCTCATCGCTCTCGCCGTCGCCGTGTTCGGGCTGCGACGCGACGAGCCCGGTGAGCGCCGGCCGCTCGACGTCACCGGCCTGGTGCTGACCGCCCTCGGCTTCCCGGCCCTCGTGTACTTCCTCGAGCGGGGAGCGGAGGAGGGCTGGGGCAGCGGTCGCATCATCGCCGCCGGGGTGATCGCCGTCGTCGCCCTCGGCGGGCTCGTGCGCTGGTCGCTGCGGCACCGGTCGCCCCTCCTCGACCTCGGCCTGCTGCGCGAGCGGCTCTTCCGGACGACCAATGCGGTGAGCTTCGTGGCCAGCATGTCCTTCATCGGCGTCGTGTTCCTGCTGCCCCAGTTCCTCCAGCGGGTGGCGGGCTACTCGGCCCTCGAGAGCGGCCTGGCCACCTTCCCCCAGGCCGCCGGGGTGATCCTCATGTCCCGCGTCTGCGGTCGCCTCTACCCCCGGATCGGCCCGCGCCGCATGCTCGCCGCCTCCTACGCGGGCCTCTCGCTGGCGACCATGGGCTTCCTGCTCTTCGAGGCCGGCGACAGCGTCTGGTGGGTCCGGCTCATCATGTTCGTGCGGGGCCTGTTCCTGGCCTTCAGCTTCATCCCCCTCCAGGCCGCCTCATATGCGCGCATCTCACCCGCCGATACCGGCCGGGCCAGCGCCATCTTCTCCACCCAGCGCCAGGTGGCGGCGGCCACCGGGGTCGCCCTGCTGTCCACCGTCCTGCTGTCGACCATCCCCACCGACTTCGGCCCCGGGGTGGTGCCCCCGGCGCTGCGACCGGGGTTCGCCACGGCCTTCCACTGGTCCATCGCCGTGGCCGTCGCCCTCACCGCCCTGGCGGGCCTCGTCGCCCTGCGCGTGCGCGACGCCGACGCCGCTGCCACCATGCGCCGGGGCGGCGCCCCGGCCGGCGCACCGGCCGAGGCCGCCCACTGAGCATCGGACCGGGCGGCCGACGGTAGGGTGCCCCTGATGGCCGAAACGTCGACCGCCGCTGCGATCGGTCCGGAGACCGTCCTGCGCGTCCACCCCAGCGTCGCCGTGCGGCCCGAGCCCTTCGGCGCCCTCGTGTACCACTACGGCAACCGCAAGCTGGTGTTCCTCAAGGCCCGCTCGATGGTCGGCGTGGTCGAGGCCCTCGACGGCGTCCGCACGGTCGCCGAGGCCCTCGCCGTCGCCGGCGTGCCCGAGGCGCACCACGCCCGCCACGTGGAGGCCCTCGCCTCGCTGCTGCGTTCCGACCTGCTCACCGAATCCCCGGAGGGATCCTGAGATGCCCGCCCTCGTCGAACAGCTCAAGGGCGGTCTCGACGCCCCCATCTGCCTCACCTGGGAGCTGACCTACGCCTGCAACCTCGACTGCATCCACTGCCTGTCGAGCTCGGGCCGGCGGGACCCCCGTGAGCTGACCACCGAGGAGTGCCGGGCCGTCATCGACGAGCTGGCCCGCCTGCAGGTCTTCTACGTCAACATCGGCGGTGGGGAGCCCACCATCCGGCCCGACTTCCTCGAGCTCGTCGAGTACGCCGTGGCCCGCGGCGTCGGCGTGAAGTTCTCCACCAACGGCTCCCGGATCGACGCCGAGATGGCCCGCCGCCTCGCCGGCAGCGACTACATCGACGTCCAGATCTCCGTCGACGGGGCCGACGCCGCCACCAACGACGCCGTCCGCGGCCCGGGGAGCTTCGACACGGCCGTCCGGGCCATGGAGCACCTGCGCGCCGCCGGCTTCGGGCGCTTCAAGATCAGCGTCGTCGCCACCCGCCACAACGTCGGCCAGCTCGACGCCTTCGAGGCCCTGGCCGACCGCTACGGCGCCGAGCTGCGCCTCACCCGGCTGCGGCCGTCGGGCCGGGGTGCCGACACCTGGGACCAGCTCCACCCCACCCAGGCCGACCAGCGCACGCTGTACCGCTGGCTCGTCCAGCGGCCCCACGTGCTCACCGGCGATTCGTTCTTCCACCTCAGCGCCCTGGGCGAGAGCCTCCCCGGCCTCAACCTCTGCGGGGCCGGTCGGATCGTGTGCCTCATCGACCCCGTCGGTGACGTGTACGCCTGCCCGTTCGTCCTGCACGACGAGTTCCGGGCCGGCAACGTCCGCGAACCCGGTGGCTTCGCCGCCATCTGGCGCTCGAGCGACCTCTTCACGTCGCTGCGCGAGCCCCAGTCGCCCGGTGCCTGCGCCAGCTGCGGCTCCTTCGACGCCTGCCAGGGGGGCTGCATGGCGGCCAAGTTCTTCACCGGCCTCCCGCTCGACGGTCCCGACCCCGAGTGCGTCCACGGCAACGCCGACGCCGAGCTCGCCCGTCTCGCCACCGTCGGCGGCGTCAAGCCCTCTCCCGGGCCCGGGCACTCCAAGCCGGCTTCGGTGGCCATCGGGCGCAAGCCCGTCCGGGTCTGAACCGGCCGTGCCCGACCCGGCCCGTGCCTGAACCAGCTCCCGACGAGGCCTCACGGCGGCGACGCCGGACCGACGCGTACTGCGCCATGTGGGCCCTGCCCGCCATCGGGGGGGTCTTGGAGGGGGTCGTCGAAGGGCCCGGCCGGGACGGCGCCGGGGACGGCGGCAGGGGAGGGGTGCCCGTGGTGCTCGACGCCGACCGGGGGGAGCGGACGGTCGGGGCCGTGCGGGAACGGACGCTGTGCCTGACCCTCGTCGCCTTGAAGGGCCAGGGGCTCAGCCAGCACGAGGTGTTCGCCGTGGCCGACGCCTGGCAGCTCTGGGACGCGCTCACCCTCGAGGAGAACGACTTCGTGCTCGACCCGGCGCCCGACCGTCAGGCCCTCGTGAACCACGCCTGGCGGTTCGAAGGGGTGGCGGTCCTCGCCTGGGCCCTCGGTGTCGTGCGCCACCTCGGATTCCCCGACACCCCCGTCGACACCGGGGCGACGACCGAAGCCGTGCTGCGTCACATCGCTCCCGATGCGGCCCCCGGTGCGGCCCCCGGTGCGGCCCCCGGTCAGGGCTTGGAAGGCCTCACGTTGCGGCCCCGCGCCGAGCTGCTCGACGCCGCCGACATCGCCCAGCGCTGCCGCCTCCTCGCCGTCTCCGGAGCCGCCCCGGGACTGCACCCCGGCGTGCTGCACGAACGGCGCGTCGCCTTCGACTGGCTCCTCCCGAGCGTCGACTGACGACCCGTTCGGTGAACCCGGTTCATCCCACCGGGTTCCGCGAACCCTCATCCCGCCCTCACGAACGATCCCCCATACTGGTCCACGAGGCGGCGGGGTTGCCGATACGCCCAGAGTGTTGTGGTGGCGCTCTGGTGTCGTTGCACCCCGCCGCCTCCCCCCCGTTCCGGCCCCGTCGCATTCCTGACCGTGCCGTCGCATTCCCGACCGTGCCGTCGCATTCCCGACCGTGCCGTCGCATTCCCGACCGTGCCGTCGCATTCCCGACAGTGCCGCCCGGTCGGACAGGATGAGCGGGTGACCTCGCTGCTCGACCCCTTCGACGTGCGCGCCCGCCGGGCCCCGTCTCGGGTGCTGTTCGGGCCGATCGTCACCAACCTGGGGCGGGACCGCCGACTCACCGCCGCCCACGTCGCCTTCTACCGGAGGCGGGCCGCCGGCGGAGCGGGCATCGTGGTCGTCGAGGAAGCCGCCGTGCACCCCTCGGACCACCCCTACGAGCGCTCGCCCCTGGCCGAGCGCTGCGGGTCCGGCTGGGCCGCCATCGCCGCCGCCTGCGCAGGGGCCGGTTCGCCACTGGTCCTCGCCGGGCTGGGCCACGCCGGAGGGCAGGGAACCAGCCACTGGCACCAGCGGGAGCTGTGGGCCCCCTCGCCGGTCCCCGAGGTCAACACCCGCGAGGTCCCCAAGGCCATGGAGGACACCGACATCGAGGCCGTCGTCGCCGGGTTCGGGACCGCCGCCCGGATCGCCGCTGAGGCCGGGCTCGACGGTGTCGAGATCAACGCCGGTCAGCACTCGCTCGTCCGCCAGTTCCTGTCCGGGCTGACGAACCAGCGCAGCGACGCCTGGGGCGCCGACCGCCTCCGGTTCGCCCGCGACGTCCTCGGCGCCGCCCGTCGTGGCGTCGGCCCCGACCGGATCGTCGCGCTCCGCCTGAGCGTCGACGAGCTCGCCCCGTGGGCCGGGATCGTGCCCGAC
>JBIKWW010000204.1:0-6489 GCA_044356125.1 Acidimicrobiia bacterium | reverse complement strand
CGCTCGGGCTGCTCACGACCGCCGCCATCGACCGTTGGAACCGGCCCGGTTCCCTCGTGGTGGCCGCCAAGCACCCCGACCAGCAGCGCCTGGCCCGGACGTTCGGGGCGGGGACCGTCGTCGAGCCCGGGGAGATCGTGCGCGCCGTCCGGCGGGCGACGGGCTCGCTGGCCATCGGCGACGGCGACGTGGAACGCCTCACCGGCGGAGCCGACGTGGTGTTCGACTGCGTGGGTTCCGCCGCCTCGATCGACAGTGCGCTGCGGATCACCCGCCCCGGCGGGCGCATCGTGCTGGTCGGCATGGCCGGCGTCACCCGCATCGACCTCACGCCGCTGTGGCACCGCGAGATCGCGCTGCAGGGCGCCTACGCCTACGGCATCGAGCCGATGCTCGGCGGCCGCCGCACCTTCGAGGCCGCCTTCGAGCTCGTCGCCGCCCGGTCCCTGGGCTCGCTCGTGAGCGCCCGCTACCCCATCCACCGTGTCGACGACGCCATCGCCCACGCCGCCGACGCCGGCCGTCGTGGCGCGGTCAAGGTCGTCTTCGATCTCCGCGGCGAACGCCGCTGACGCCCCGAGGAGCACCGACCCATGTCGATCAAGGACCGCAAGCGAGGCCCGCGCCCCGGCTTCGTCCTCGAGGTGGACCGCTCCACCCCGCCGACGCTCTTCTGGCACGGTGAGGGCTTCCGTCTGGAGAAGCTGCCCACCGGAAGCCGGGTCATCTACGCGCCGGAGCCGCTCGATCCCATCGGTGATCCCCGCGGCGCGATCCGCCACGCGCTGCTCAACCCTGTCGGCGACTCCCAGCCGCTCCCCTCCCTGCTGCACGCCGGGATGAAGCTCACGATCGCCTTCGACGACGTGTCCCTGCCGCTGCCTCCCATGGAGTCACCCGACATCCGCCAGATGGTGATCGAGGAGGTGCTCGAGCTGGCCGCCGCCGCCGGGGTCGACGACGTCGTGCTCATCGCCGCGCTGGCCCTGCACCGGCGCATGACCGAGGCCGAGCTCCGCCACGCCGTCGGGGACCGTGTCTACGACGCCTTCGCGCCCAGCGGTCGGCTCGTCAACCACGACGCCGAGGATCCCGACGGGAACGTCGATCTCGGCACCACGCCCCACGGCGAGCTCGTGACCATGAACAAGCGGGCGGCCGAGAGCGACCTGCTCGTCTACGTCAACATCAACCTCGTGGCCATGGACGGCGGCTGGAAGAGCACCGCCACCGGGCTGAGCTCGTACCGGAGCCTCCGCCACCACCACAACGTCCACACCATGCGGCACTCGCGCAGCTTCATGGACCAGCACCGCTCCGAGCTCCACAGCTCCAACTGGCGCATGGGCAAGGTCGTCCGCGACGCCGGGGTGAAGATCTTCCAGATCGAGACCACGCTCAACAACGACGCCTTCCCCGATCCGTTCGGCTTCCTCATGAAGCGCGAGTGGGAGTGGTCGGCGCGCGACCGTGCCGCGTTCATCGGGTCCTCGAAGGCGCTCGAACGGACGCCCGTACGGCTGAAGCGGCAGATCTTCCATTCGATCAAGGCCCCGCACCGCATGACCAGTGTCCAGGCCGGTGAGGTCGAGGCGGTCCACCGGATCACCACGGAGAACGTGTACCGCCAGCAGCTCGTCCCCGTCGAGGGCCAGACCGACGTGCTGACCATGGGGCTCCCCTACATCTGCCCCTACAACGTCAACTCGATCATGAACCCGATCCTCGTGATGTGCGCGGGCCTCGGTTACTTCTTCAACTTCTACCGGGGGCGGCCGCTGGTGCGTCAGGGTGGGGTGCTGATCATGAGCCACCCGACCCCGTGGGACTTCCACCCGGTGCACCACCCGAGCTACATCGACTTCTTCGAGCAGGTGCTCAGCGAGACGACCGACCCGGTCCGCATCGAGGCCGAGTTCGAGCGGACCTTCGCCGAGGACGAGTGGTACCGGCACCTGTACCGCACCGGCTACGCCTACCACGGGGTGCACCCCTTCTACATGTGGTATTGGGGGAGCCACGCCCTCGAGCACCTCGGCAAGGTCATCGTGGTGGGCGGCGACGTGCGGGCCGTGCGGCGCCTCGGCTTCCAGCCTGCGTCCACCCTGCGCGACGCGCTCGAGATGGCCGAGGACGTCGTCGGGCGCCACCCCAGCATCACCCACATCCACAACCCACCGATCTTCATGGCGGACGTGACATGACGGACCGGCCGTCCTCCCGGAGCCGGGTCGAGGGCCTGTCGGAGCGCTGGCGCGGCGCGACGGGCGAGGGGCCCCTCGACGACGCCGTGCACCGTCTCGGTCCCCTCGTCCGGGGTGTCGTGCGCCGTTCCCGGCCTCGCCTGCTGTCGGGGTTCCCCTGGACCGCGCCGACCTGGCCGTCGGGGATCGAGCCCGAGCCCGAGCGCAGCGAGCTCGGCATCAACTACGACACCGACTGGGCGCGGCGCCCCGCCGCCCGGGCGGCTCGGCAGGTCCTGCTCGGAGGGGTCGTGCGTCCCGGGGTCCGGCTGCTCGCGTCGCCACGCTGCGAAGGCCTCGACCGCCTCGAGGGCCTCGACGGTCCCGTCGTGTTCGCCGCCAACCACGCCAGCCACGTGGACACGTTCCTCGTGCTGTCGACGATTCCCGAGCGCTTCCGCCGGCGGGTCGTGGTGGCTGCCGGAGCGGACTACTTCTTCGACAAGCGCTGGAAGGCGACGCTCAGCGCGCTGGCCATCTCGGCGGTGCCCATCGAGCGGACCCGCGTCAACCGGAAGTCGGCCGATCAGCTGCTCGACCTGCTGCGTCGGGACTGGAACGTGGTGATCTTCCCCGAGGGCTCACGGTCCCCCGACGGCTGGGGCACGGAGTTCAAGCCCGGAGCCGCCTTCCTGGCCGTGCGCCGCGGCTGCCCGGTCGTGCCGATCCATCTCGAGGGTGCCGACCGCGTCCTGCCGAAGGGGGCGACGCGACCGACGCGTGACGAGACGACCGTGACCTTCGGTCACCCGATCCGTCCCGAGGAGGGCGACGACGCGCGCCGTCTCAACGACCGCATCGAGGCGGCCGTGGCGCAACTGGCCGATGAGGAGGCGCAGGGATGGTGGGCGGCGCGGCGCAACGCCGCCGCCGGGCGCACACCGTCGTTGCAGGGGCCGGCCGATGTCGCCGGATGGCGTCGCCACTGGGAACGGTCCGGTCGCGAGCAGCGGCGTGCGCCCGAACGGCGATCCTGGCCGTAACGTCGTCGGCATGGATCTGTTCGAGGCGCTCACCACCACGCGTGCCATCCGGCGGTACCGCCCCGACCCGATCCCCGAGGAGCACCTGCAGCAGATGTTCTTCGCCGCCTCGCGGGCCCCCTCGGGCTCGAACCGGCAGGCGTTCCGATTCCTCGTGCTGCGCGACGGACCGGCGGCGACCGAGGCCAGGGCCCTGATCGGCCGGGCGTTCCGCGAGGGGTGGGCGGCCAAGCTGGCCAGTGATGGCTACACCGAGGGCTCGGGGTCCGTCGCCGATTCCCCGAAGGCGCGGATGGCCGCCACCATGCAGTGGTTCGTGGACCACGTCCACGAGGCCCCCGTGATCGTGTTGGCCTGCCTGGCCCGGTACCGGGCCCCGAACCCGGGCGAGGGCGGTTCGGTGTACCCGGCCGTCCAGAACCTCCTCCTCGCCGCCCGGGGCCTCGGTTACGGCGGCGTCATCACCGGCTGGCACCAGGCCGTCGAACCCGAGCTCCGGGCCGTGCTGGGCATCCCCGAGCACGTCGCCATCCACGCCACGATCCCGATGGGCAGGCCGATGGGCAGCCACGGCCCCGTCCGGCGTCGCCCGCTGCGCGAGCTCGTGCACGAGGACTCCTGGGGCGGTCCGGCGGTGTGGGCGATCGACCCACCGGGCACCGGGTTCACCCAGGCCGGTCCGCCCCGATGACGCACCCACGGAGCCTCGTGTGAACGCCGGGCGGGCGGTGGGGGCTACCGAGCTGGTGCCGCCGCCGGCGACAGGTCGCACCTACACGGCGCGCCGACGCGTCGGCCTCGGCGACGTCGATCCCCGGGGAAGGGCCCGTCTCGACGCCCTGACCGCCTACCAGCAGGACGTCGCCACGGCCGACTACGAGAGCGTCGAGATCGGCGACACGTTCGCCTTCGTCCTTCGTCGCAACCTGGTCGACGTGCGCGTCTGGCCGCGCCTCGGTGAGCGCCTCGAACTCACGACCTGGGCGGGGGGGACCGGGTCGCGCTGGGCCGAGCGCCGTACGACCATGCGCGGGGATGCGGGTGCGCACGTCGAGTGCGCGGCCGTGTGGGTCTCGATCGACGCCGACGGCCGGCCCGTGCCGCTGCCCGCCCGGTTCGTCGAGGTCTACGGCGAGGCCGCGAGGGGCCGCACGGTCACGGCCCGGCTGCTCCTGCCCGACCCACCCGTCGACGGCACCGGCCGACGGCCCTGGCCGTTGCGCCGCAGCGACATCGACACGCTCCGCCACGTCAACAACGCCGCCCAGTGGCAGGCGGTCGAGGAGGTCGTGCAGGAGCTGGATCTGACGGGAGGCGGTGTCGGGCCCCGACGCGCCGAGATCGAGCACCGCACGGGGATCCTGCCGGGCGCCGTCACCGAGTTGGCCTGGCTGGCGGGGACCGGCTCCTGCGCTGTGTGGCTGCTGGCCGACGGGACCGTCGCCACGGCCGCGCTGATCAGCTGAGACCGGCGCGCCCGGCCAACCCGCTGCGCCGGGGCAGTGGACCGGATCCGGCCGGGTCCGGATGGGTGCCTTCGGGCACGACGCAGCCCGCAGCGGTACCGTCATCCCCATGACGACGCTGCCCTCCTACGCCTCCGGGACCAGCACACGACCGCTGCTCGGCGAGACGATCGGCGCCAACCTCGAGCGCATGGCGGCCAGGTTCCCCGCCAACGAGGCCCTGGTGAGCTGTCACCAGGGCCTGCGCTACACCTACCGGGAGTTCGACGACGCCGTCAACGCAGTGGCGCGGGGCCTGCTCGGCCTGGGTCTCGGCCGGGGCGACCGCGTCGGCATCTGGAGCCCCAACTGCGCCGAGTGGGCCCTGGTCCAGTACGCCACGGCCAAGCTCGGCATCATCCTGGTCAACATCAACCCGGCCTACCGGACCCATGAGCTGGCCTACGTGCTCGACCAGGCGGGGTGCCGGGCGCTGGTGTCGGCCCCGTCGTTCAAGACCAGCGACTACGTCGACATGGTCGGGTCGGTGCGGGGTCAGACCCCGGCGCTGGAGCGCGTGGTGTTTCTCGGCGGGCCCGACTGGGAGGAGCTGCTCGCCGCCGGGGCGTCGGTGGATCAGCAGCGCGTCACCGACACCATGGCGCTGCTGCAGTTCGACGACCCGATCAACATCCAGTACACGAGCGGCACGACCGGGTTCCCCAAGGGAGCGACCCTCAGCCACCACAACATCTTGAACAACGGGTTCTTCGTGGGTGAGGGATGCGGCTACACCGATCAGGACCGGATCTGCGTCCCCGTACCCCTGTACCACTGCTTCGGGATGGTGATGGGGAACCTGGGGGCGACGACGCACGGGGCGACGATCGTGTACCCGGAGGCGGCCTTCGACCCGGCGGCGACCCTGCGAGCCGTGCAGGACGAGCGTTGCACCTCGCTGTACGGGGTGCCCACCATGTTCATCGCCGCGCTCGCCCTCCCCGACTTCGACAGCTACCGGCTCGACGCCCTGCGGACCGGGATCATGGCCGGCTCCCCGTGCCCGGTCGAGGTGATGAAGCAGGTCATCGAGCGGATGGGGGCCGACGAGGTGACGATCTGCTACGGCATGACGGAGACCTCCCCGGTGTCGACCCAGACCGGCGCCGACGACTCGATCGACCGCCGGGTGAGCACCGTCGGACGCGTCCATCCCCATGTGGAGGTCAAGGTGGTCGACGCCGAGACGGGCGGCGTGGTTCCCCGGGGTGTTCCCGGAGAGCTGTGCACCCGCGGGTACTCGGTCATGCTGCGCTACTGGGAGATGCCGGAGAAGACGGCCGAGGCGATCGATGCCGCCGGCTGGATGCACACCGGTGACCTCGCCGTGATGGACGACGACGGCTACCTCAACATCGTCGGTCGGATCAAGGACATGATCATCCGCGGCGGCGAGAACATCTATCCCCGAGAGATCGAGGAGTTCCTCTACACCCACCCCGACGTCGTCGACGTGCAGGTGATCGGCGTGCCCGACGTGCGCTACGGCGAGGAGGTCATGGCCTGGGTGAAGCTGCGCGACGGGGTCGAGACCACCGGCGACGCCATCCGCGAGTACTGCCGGGGCCGCATCGCCCACTACAAGATCCCGCGCTACGTCAAGCTCGTCGATGGCTTCCCCATGACCGTCACGGGCAAGGTCCGCAAGGTCGAGATGCGGGAGACGGCGGTCGAGGAACTCGGGCTGCAGACCGCCGCCGCCGTTCGCAACGCCTGACCACCGACCTGAGAGCCGGACCGGGCAACCGGCGTGAGCCG